>WGBK01000218.1 GCA_015494335.1 Gammaproteobacteria bacterium
CACCAGGGTGTCGGGATAGACATAGTGCGCTTTCGGGAATAGCGCCTTGTACCAGTTGGCTTCGGGTTCGTCGGTGAGCTGAGGGCTGAAAACATCGAGCACCGGCGTTCCCCGCTCGCCCCGCTGGTGACGATGCAGCCTGCCGGCGCGCTGGATCAGCAGATCGATGGGGGCGAGGTCGGAGATCATGCGGTCGAAGTCGAGGTCCAGCGACTGTTCGACCACCTGGGTGGCGATGAGTACCTGCCCCCCGCGTTGCTCCGGCGTGGCGTCCTTGCCGAATCGTTCCAGCATCTCTTGTTCGATGCGTAGCCGGTCGGTCAGCGCGTAGCGGCTGTGGAATAGATGCAATTTGTCGTTGTCGAGCCAGTCGGCGGATTGCAGAGCGCGCCAGGCTTCGCGGGCATCGTGAACGGTGTTGCGAATCCAACAGATGCACTGGCCGGCCTCGACGGCGTCATGGATTTCCTGAATGAGCGAACTTTCATCGTGGCGCAGACGCACATCGACTTGTCGCTCCACCGAGGGGCGGGTGGCGACGGCTTGTTCGACAATGATGTCACTTGCGTTTGTCTGGGTGAGCAGTGGGTAGTCTGTCGCTTTTGGTGCGGCCTGTATTCCGCTCTGAAACGCCCCGATCAGGTCGGCCCGCTGTTTGTGGGTCAGCGTGGCGGAAAGGAGGATGACGCTGCCGCCAAGGGAGGCATGAAAACCGATCAGGCGTTTTAGAGGTTCCGAGGTATAGGCGTCGTAGGCGTGTACCTCGTCTAGGATCAGCACCTTGCCGGCCAGCCCGAGCAGGCGCAGGGACTGATGGCGGGCGGGCATGACGGCCAGCAGGGCCTGGTCGATGGTGCCGATGCCGACATCAGCGAGCAGTGCCTTCTTGCGGTTGTCTGCCAGCCAGCGGTTGCACTGGGCGACAATACTTTCTTCGTCGCCATAGCGTGGATTACCGGCCTGCGCGGTGAGCAGGGATTGCCGGAATGTATCGGACAAGTGCCGGGCGCTATGGCTGAGGATCAGGCTGGGCCGTGGTTCCCCCGGCTGGTAGAGCCTTCGATAAACCTTGCGCATGCGGTCATACATGGCGTTGGCTGTGGCCATGGTGGGCAGACCGATGTATACGCCCTGCCCCTGTCCCGCTGCCATCAGTCGCGCGGCCAGGATCAGCGCCGCCTCGGTCTTGCCCGCGCCGGTGACGTCTTCCAGGATGAACAACTGCGGCTCCGCCTCGATGTGCAGATCGAGGCAGGCCTGTTGCAGGGGTGTCGGTGTTGCTAGGTAGTCGAACAGTTCGCGGGGCTGTTCAAGGGGCTGGACGGGCGGCGGCAGAATGCCGGCAGCCGCCACGGCCTCTTGCGCCGCGGGCAGGGCGTGCCGTTCCCAATATTCGGACAACGGCATGGGTTGATTGCAGTAGCGGAAGCGTTCGTTGTCAGAACCCAGCCAGTCGGCCAGCACGGCGATGCCCGCCAGCAGCCAGCTTGCCTGGCGTTGGCATTTGGAGAAGGTCGAGTCTTGAAAACACTGTCTCAGTTCTGACAAGTCAGGCTGGATCAATGCCAGCCAATCCCGGCAGAAGGCAAGGGCTGCCCGTTGGTCGAAATCCCTGAAATGCCGTTTGATGCATTCGTTGTGGCTGGAGTTGTCGGGCGGCCAGCCATGATGACCGGTCACCGCCGCCAGCCAGTAGTTCATGCCTTCGTCGATAAAATCCTGAAAGTCGTCATCGGCCGGATCGAAAAGTTCGTTGCGCAGGAAGTCTTTCCATAGTATCCACCCCAACACATCGTGACGGATGCTGTAATTGCGCTTGCGGACTTTTTCATCGGGCCAGAACTGCTGGCGCAAATCCTCGCGAAGTTGTTGGAAGGCTTCGGCGAACTTGCCGAGATCGTGCAGCCCGAGAAGGAAGATACACCAGCATTTGGCTTGCTCGGCTGGCAAATCCATCGCAGCCGCCAGACGGCGCAGCAAGTCCGGCCGTTGTTCAAGCAGAACCTTCGCCACCGCCGCCACATCCAGGCAGTGATAGACCAGCAGATGGGCGGCTGAATCGTCGGCCTTGCCCCAGTAGGAAAAATAAATCGGTGATTCGTTACGGTTCCTTGTCATGCGTCCATGATAACTCCGTGCAGGCTCAGGAGGTGAGCCTGTGAATTTATTTCACATCATCCCGCCACATCACGCTTTTCTCGTTCTTGCCCTTGTATTGCTCGATCTTGACCGGGGCGATTTCGCCGCGGCGGTAGTAGTAGATCATGCGCTTGTCGGAGCCTTCGAGTGTCTGGGTCACGCGGTCGAGGGTGAGGGTCTTGTCGCCGGAACGCAGTGTGACTTCGGGTTCCAGGGTCAGCTGGCTTTTCTTGATCTTGCCCTTCTTGTAGAAGGGGATTTCGAGGCGACGATCGGGTTGTTCGAGCAGTTTCGGGTACAACAGGTGGACGGTGAGGTAGTCGTAGACGGGGCCCTGGAAATCGAGCTGTCTGGTTTTGTCTTTCTTTGCGTAGTAGAGGCGGCCCTTGTCGTGGTCGAACCAGGTGCTGCGTTCGGCGGGCTTGTCCTTGTAGTCGCCGCTGCGCGAGAGCATGAGGCGGGGTTCGTCTTCCTGCAGTCGCAGCCAGGTTTCGCTGTAGGGCTTCTTGCGGGTCAGCAGTCGCAGCCAGCCGACGGGTTCGGACTTGAGTTCCCATACCCAGTAGCCATTGACGGGGTAAAGCCGCATGCGCGCCCGGGCTGCCGTGGTTTCGCCGCGGTAGATGTGGTAGTCGTGGCTGAATTCGGGCAGTGTGGTTTCGCTTCGTACCGGCAGGGCCAGCAGCAGGAGCAGCAGGGCGAGGAAGGTGTCAGGCAGTCGTTTCTTCGGCATCGTCCAGTTCCTTCGGGTGGCGCAGGGGTTGACCGTCGAACAGGGGCTGTTGGGCGTCCGGTTGCAGCCGGCCTTCGGCGATCCACTGCAGTACCTGCGGGTACATGCGGTGCTCCAGCCGGTGGGTTTTCTGCTGCAGGCTTTCGATATCGTCGTCCTGCTCGACGGGAAAGCGGCCCTGCATCAGGACCGGCCCTGCATCCAGTTCCGGCGTCACCACATGGATGCTGGCGCCGTGTTCGCGGTCGCCCGATTCCAG
>WGBK01000219.1 GCA_015494335.1 Gammaproteobacteria bacterium
CGGGAGGGGTGTTCGGCGATGTAGTCGAGGATCAGCTTTTCGAAATGCTCGTCACCGGCAAAATGGCGCAGCTTTTCGTAGTCATTGCCGAGGGCTTCCAGCAGACGCAGCCGGTAGGCGTTCCAGTAGGCGGCAAGCCGGTGTTCGGCCTGGGCCTGGTCGCTGCCGACGATATCCTCGTGGATGGCCGGATCGTCCTGCTGCAGATAGGCCTTGAACCGCAGTTGCAACTGGCGCAGTCGGTCGTTCATTCCATGTTTCGGTAATGGGGTTCGGCGATGGCGCGCGCCTGGTCCAGTTCGTCCAGCAGTTCCGGCAGGGGCGGGATGTTGGCGTCGCGTTCGATCATCGTCGAAACCGGGCCGAGCAGTTCGGCAGTGGCTTCATAGAGCGACCAGACCGGGTCGATGATCGGTTCGTCATGGGTGTCGATGATCAGGTTGCCCTGGTTCTGGTGGCCCGCCAGGTGATGTTGCCAGACCCGGTCGGCGGGTACGCCGCGCAGGTAATCCATGGGATCGAAGCCGTGATTGAAGCTGCTGACATAGATGTTGTTGACATCGAGCAGGATGCCGCAGTCGGCTTCCTCGACCACGGCGGAAAGGAATTCCCATTCGGTCATCTCGTCCTGGCGGTAGGTGATGTAGCTGGAAAGATTCTCGATCAGCATCGGTCGGCCGATGTGGTCCTGTGCCTGGCGGATGCGCGCCGCGACATGGCGCACCGTGTCCCCGGTATAGGGCAGGGGCAACAGATCGTGCAGGTTCTGGTGATCCACGCCGGTCCAGCACAGGTGGTCGGAAAACCAGGCCGGCTCGATACGGTCGGCCAGGGCCTTGAGCTGGTCGAGATAGTCGAGATCCAGCGGGTCGGTGCTGCCGAGGGACATCGAAACCCCGTGCATGACCATCGGATAATCGGCGCGGATGCGGTCGAGGTAATAGAGCGGCTTGCCGCCCTCGACCATGAAATTCTCGGAGATGATTTCGAACCAGTCGACTCGCTCCGGCGGATCGTCGACGATGGCCTGGTAATGCTCCGGGCGCAGTCCGAGGCCGAAGCCGAGAAAGGGTTTGTTTGTATCCATTGGTATTACCCCACAAGGAAAATGCACCGCGAGCGGTGCATTTTCCGGGGTGTTGCGGCTTCGATCCGAAGAATCACTTCTTCATCATTTCGAACTTGCCGCCCTTCTCGTCGCATTCGGCCTTGGTGGCCTTCAGCCAACCCTGGCCCTTGCAGGCATTCTGGCCGGCACAGGCATTGGTGGCCGTTGCGCAGGCGGTCTGGCCCTTGCAGCTGTTGATGCCGAAGCACTTGCCCGGTTTGTGGGCGGCGGCGTTGGCGTTCATCGGGGCGACGGAGAACAGGGCGGCGGCGGTTACGGCAAGGGCGGCACCGGTGACTTTCTTGGCTGTTTGTTGCATGAGTTTTTCCTCTTTGGATAACGATGTATTGAACAAGTGTGTGTCCGGGGCAGGCATTGCTCGGCATGCCCTGTACGCCGAATTAGAACATGGAAGATTCCGCGCGTTCGCGAGGAATTCTAACAAAAACATAACATTTCGTTTCGTCCGGGTATTCCCGGGCGGAGAGGATTCAGAAATACTTGCGCAGGACCATGAGATCGCCGCGCTGCAGCAGGTCCATCTGCTTGATCACGTTCATGCCGAGCAGGGCCTGGTCGTCGTCGAGACCGGGGTTGAGGCTGGCCTTTACATTGCGGAACTCGATATCGCCCAGGCGGAGGGAGGGAATCACCGTCAGGTAGGCGTCGCCGAGACCGTTGGCCGTGGAAACCTGGAAACGCGGGCCGATTTCGAGTCCCAGCGGCTTGGCCCAGGACATGGGCAGGCTGGTGGTGGTTGCCCCGGTATCGACGAGGAAGGTCACGCGCTTGCCGTTGATCTCGCCGTCGAGCACATAATGACCCTGGCGGTTGCGCTTGAGAACGATTTCCTCGTATTGGTCGGTGCGCCGGGTTTCGAGCTCGCGGTTGGGGTTGTACTCGCCGTCCAGGTAGCGCTGGAACACCAGCGCCAGCACGATGAAGAAGATGATCCAGCCGCCCCAGATGAACGCGGTGCCGAGTTGTTTGGTAGAATGCGTCATGCCGCGTGATTGTAGCGCATTCCACCGATTCACCGCAGAGATTCACCCATGTCCGGAAACAGTTTTGGAAAGTTGTTCGTAGTCACCTCGTTCGGTGAAAGCCATGGCCCGGCCATCGGTTGCATCGTGGATGGCTGTCCTCCGGGGCTGGAACTGAGCGCGGCCGATCTCCAGCACGATCTCGACC
Organism: Gammaproteobacteria bacterium; assembly: GCA_015494335.1. Taxonomy (GTDB): domain Bacteria; phylum Pseudomonadota; class Gammaproteobacteria; genus S144-22. The sequence goes on from WGBK01000219.1 coordinate 2,300, forward strand.
GGCGCAAGCCGGGCACCTCGCGCCATACCACCCAGCGACGCGAGGCGGACGAGGTGCAGATCCTGTCTGGCGTGTTCGAGGGGCGCACTACCGGTACCCCGATCGGCCTGCTGATCCATAACACCGACCAGCGATCGAAGGATTACGGCAATATCATGAACCAGTTCCGCCCCGGACACGCGGACTATACCTACACGCAGAAATACGGCTTTCGCGACTATCGCGGCGGCGGGCGTTCCTCGGCCCGGGAAACGGCCATGCGCGTGGCCGCTGGCGGTATCGCCCGCAAGTACCTGGCCGAACGGCTCGGCATCCGTATCCGTGGCTATGTGTCCCAGCTCGGACCGATCGAGCTGGAGCTGAAGGACTGGGGTGCCGTGGACCGGAACCCCTTTTTCTCGCCGGACCCGGACAGGGTGCCGGAACTCGAGGCCTACATGGACGCGCTGCGCAAGGAGGGCAACTCGGTGGGGGCCAAGGTCCGTGTGGTGGCCGAGGGCGTGCCGCCGGGGCTGGGTGAGCCCATCTTCGATCGTCTCGATGCCGACATCGCCCATGCGATGATGAGTATCAACGCGGCCAAGGGCGTCGAGATCGGCGCCGGCTTTGCCAGCGTGACGCAGAAGGGTACCGAGCACCGCGACGAGATCACGCCCGAGGGTTTTCTCTCCAACCATGCCGGGGGCGTGCTTGGCGGTATCTCGTCGGGCCAGAACATCGTCGTCGATACGGCTTTCAAGCCGACTTCCAGCCTGCGCCTGCCCGGCCGCTCGGTGGATATCCACGGTGAACCGGTGGAGGTGGTGACCCTGGGTCGCCACGACCCCTGTGTTGGCATCCGTGCCACGCCCATCGCCGAGGCCATGCTGGCCCTGGTGCTGATGGATCACTACCTGCGCCACCGCGCGCAGAACGCCGATGTCGAATGCGCCACGCCGGTGATCCCGGCTTGAGCAGTATTTCTCGTTGTGGGGTGCCAGTGATTCAGGTCAGGGATGTCGGTGGCAAGGATGCCACCGTCAAGCCCCCAGGGAAGGGTTCACGGCGTTCCCTGACCTGTATCGCTGACGGCCCTTGAGTTGATGACATTGGAAATATCCTGACAAGCAGAGGAACCGAGCCATGAAAAGACTGATACCGATCGCCCTGATCCTGCTGTTGCTCGGCGGCTGCAGCGAGGAACAGCAGAACAAGATCTCCCGCCTCGGCGTGACCTGGCTCGAGGGCAACTACCGCGTGACCTATGCCGATGGTCAGCATGCCAAGAGCTGGATCGTGCGTGACGGCAAGGTGACCTCGGAGCCGGGCAAGGGCTACTACTATTTCTGGGTGCGCGACGACAAGGGCAAGCGCCGCTATGTGCAGACCCCCATCGGGCGCACTTACATCGAGGAGATCGAGTAGGCCTTGTCCTCCCTGATCCGCCGCTGACAGGCGCGCCATGTCCCGCTTCTGGCCGCTGTCGCAGTTCTATTTCTTCTATTTTGCCAGCCTCGGCGCGCTGGTTCCGTTCTGGAGCGTGTACCTGAAAAGCCTCGGCTTTTCTCCGCTGCAGATCGGCCAGTTGATGGCGACCCTGGCGCTGACCAAGATTGTCGCGCCCTATCTCTGGGGCTGGATTGCCGACCGCAGCGGATATCACATCCGTATCGTGCAGCTGACCTCGCTGCTGGCCCTGCTGTGCTTTCTGCCGTTGCTGTGGCTGGATCGTTACTGGGGTGTGATGC
>WGBK01000220.1 GCA_015494335.1 Gammaproteobacteria bacterium
CAGCTGCAGGGCCGAATCGAACACCGTATCCGGCTTCAGGATCTCCAGCTGGCCCGTGCTCCACTGAAGCTCGATCTGCAGTCATTCAACTGGCAAGCCGACGCCCGCCTGCAGGGGATCAACCAGCTTCAGGTCTCTCAGGGCAAGCTGGAACTGAACAGTCTCCAGCTCGACGACCCGGCAAGAAAATTCCTGCTGGCCCGTTTCAAACACCTGCTCATTGATGGTCTGCAAATGCAGGCCGATCGATCCCTTGCCTTCGACGAGCTGAAACTCGCTTCACTCGAAACGCTGGTCGAAGCCTCGAAAGCCCCCCTGCTGCAGCTGGAAGAGCTGTCACTGCGCCAGCTGCGTTTCGCCAAGATGCTCGAGATCACCGAGGTGGATCTGGCCTCACCCCGTGCCGAGATCGAAATCGACGAGCAGAAGAAACTGCCCGCGCTGGAAGCCCTTGAACAGACCGTGAACCAGCTTCAAGCAACGAGAGCAGCGGACACCCCGGATCCGGAACAAGGCCGTAAAACGGCCATCAATGACTCGGAATCCCCGGAAGAGAATCCGCTCGAGTTTGTCATCGACCGGCTGCAACTGACCCGGCCGGGGCGTATCGATATCCTCGATCGCAGCGTCAGTCCGAACTTCAAGACGCAGCTGTTGCTGAAGACCCTGACCATCCGCAATCTCCAGCGCAAGCAGCCCGCCGATTTCGAACTGCTGGCCCAACAGGGTGACTACAGCCTGATCCAACTCCAGGGCAGCGGCCTGCTGCTTGACCCACAGCAGCGGCTCAAGTTGAAGGCCGTGATCAAGCAGCTGGACCTGCCGCCGCTGACTTCCTATACCAGCAAGGCACTAGGTTATGGCGTCAAAAGCGGCGTCCTCGGCAGCGATATCGACCTGGGCATCGAAAAGAACAGGATCGATGCCTTGATCAAGCTCGATATCGATGCCATCGATATCATCGAAACCAACCCGGAAACGGCCGCCGAACTCAACAGCGCGGCCGGCATCTCCATCGACCTGGCGCTTTCCACCCTGAAGGACAGCGATGGACGCATTCGACTGGAACTGCCGGTCAAGGGCGACCTGACGAACCCGGATTTTCGGCTGCAGAAGATCTTCAACAAGGCCCTTGGCAAGGCCATGCAGGGCGCAACCCTGGCCTACCTCAAGCACACGCTGCAACCCTTCGGCTCGCTGATCACCCTGTACCAGCTGGGCAAGGCTGCGGCCGGCCGCGTCGCCCTGCCCGCCCTGACATTCCAGCCCGGCAGCCTGGAGCTGGCCGAAGGCCAGCAGGCACTGTTGAACAAGGTCATTGAACTGATGAAGAAGCGAGCCGGCCTGAAGATCAAGGCCTGCGGACTGGCCTCGACCAGCGACCGGGAGGCCCTGCTTCAACAGCTGAAGGAGCAGGCCGAAAAAGAGAAGAAAACCCCGCCTGCTGACGACGAAAAACTCAAGCAATCCTTGTTCGACCTGGCCGAACAGCGAGCCGCCTGGGTCAAGAAGCAACTGGTAGCCGCCGGCATAACACCGGAGCGAGTGTTGAACTGCCTGAGCCGGGTGGATACCGAAAAGAAAGACCTGAGTCCGCAAGTACAGCTTCTGCTGTAGATACTGAACAGCAAAAAGCCCGCACAAGGCGGGCTTCTTGATCTTTCTGGAGCTGAAAGAGCGATCAGTAGGGGTTGGGGCCGCAGTAGCGAATTTCTTCCGTGGTATTGCCGTCGCCATCGATATCATTGGAATCGGCGAAAGGCTTCTGGATCGGCAGACTGGTGCGATAGTGAATGACCACCGATTTTCTACCGCTGCAGGAAGCCGTGTTGTCGGAGGCGCAGAAACTGCCATCGTACAGGCCATTGCCCGCGTCATGGATGCCATTGCGACCGCTGGTGCCGTTGAAACCGTCAACATCAATCAACTCGGGCACTCCCTCGGGTGTATAGATGGCACTGTAACTACCACTTTCATCGATGTCGAGGAAGGGCTCTTCGGTATCGAAGAAGGGTTCTCCGACATCCAGCTTTCCATTGTCATTCGGATCGGCAAAGTTCTCCTCGCCCAGGGCCCAGGCAGTAAAGGCCACGAAACAGCTGCCTGGTACTGTAGCCGGCGAGCCGGAAGTCCAGCGGACAAAACAGCTGCCGTTCTTCAATACACAGGAATCCTTGTCATCGCGAAAGGTCCCCCATTCCGTCTTGAAACTTACGGTCCATCCGTCCACATCTTCCAGGTCATTGATATCGTCCGCATAGACACTGATTTTCACTTCCTGCTGGGTGAAATTCAGCTGGTCATCCAAAACTTCGGGTTGAGCATTATCGAAGAGAATATAAAATCCATCCGCAGCAATCTTTCCGGTCTGCTGGGAGTTTCCAATCTGGCCCGCATTTCCCGAAGAGGAATCGTTGCCCGCACTGCCGCCCGCCGTTGCCGAGGCCGCGTCATTCTGACTGCAGGCGGTGAGCAGCCCCAGGGAGAGCAGGATCGCCAGGGAGCCAATAAAATGTTTTGTTTTCATGATGGTGTTCCTTGGTGATTAATAGCGGATCGACTTGATCTTGTTGCGATTGCGACTGAAGTAGGAAGTATCGTCCGTGAAATAGTAACTGAAGCCCACTCCGAAACTGTCGTAGAGGTAATCGCCTTCATCCACGGATTTGTCGATCATGCGCAGGTATTCGAGGCTGAGAGCGACATTCTTGCTGCCGAAAATCTCTACGCCGGCACCCCAGGAGGCTCCGGATTCACTGACGTCCTTTTCCACATCATGGTAATCGTAGAAGCCACTGGCGCCTAGCAGGCCATAGAGACGATAGCGACCGAAATCCTTGTCGGCCCGCAGATAGAGACCATAGGTAAAACGGCCCCGCTTGTCGCCGGTGTTGGTGGTCATGCCCAGCTGGCCTTCGACCGAGAGATACTCGTTGAGCGTCTTGCCGGCCTTGACCTTGAGATGCCCCTTGTTCAGGGACCGGGTTCCGCCCCCGTTCAGATTCAGTTCCTCGGAACTGTCCGAGTACATGAAACCGGTGTACCAGCCGGTCAGCTCGAGTTCGGCCTGGGCGCTGGGCAGCGTGAACAGCAGAGGCAGGGCCAGCAGCAGGCGAGCGGGCCTGGCAAACAGGGAACGAAAGAAAAGAGATGCCATGTGAGATCCTTGTGCAGCAGCGGTGATTGGAGAAAAAGTATAGCCTTCTTTTAAGATTTTACCTTAAGAATAAACAACAAATATCTGGCTTACAAGGCTTTCCCCGGCAAAGAGCACCCCTTCACAGGCCAACGACCGGGCAACAACAAGTCCGACTACAGGAAAATAGCCGTTTGCGGCAAGAAATCAAATCCCTGACCGCCCGCCGGGAATACCGGCGGTGCGGGCAGCAGGATCAGCGACGCTTGGGCAGGTACAGGTCGGTGATGGTGCCTTCCACCATCTCGGCTGCAAAGTTGAAGGTTTCGGACAGGGTCGGATGAGCGTGGATGGTCAGGCCGATATCCTCCGCATCCGCCCCCATCTCCAGGGCCAGCACCGCCTCGGCGATCAACTCCCCGGCATTCGGTCCGACGATGCCCGCGCCCAGGATGCGCTTGCTTTCGGGGTCGAACAACACCTTGGTCATGCCCTCGTCGCGGTCCAGGCCCAAGGCCCGGCCGCTGGCCGCCCAGGGGAAGGCGCCCTTCTCGTAGGCGATACCCTTCTTCTTGGCCTCGGTCTCGGTCAGCCCCATCCAGGCCACCTCGGGATCGGTATAGGCCACCGACGGGATGGTCAGTGGCTCGAAGAAAGACTTGTGACCACAGATGACCTCGGCCGCAACCTTGGCCTCGTGGGTGGCCTTGTGCGCCAACATTGGCTGGCCGACGATGTCGCCGATGGCGAAGATATGGGAAACATTGGTGCGCATCTGTCGATCGACAGGGATGAAGCCGTACTCGTCAACCGTAACTCCGGCCTGTTCCGCGCCAATGGCAAAGCCGTTGGGACGCCGCCCCACGGCCACCAGCACCTTGTCGAAGACCATTGCCTTGTCCGGCGCATTCTTGCCCTCGAAACTCACCTTTAGGCCGTTCTTCTGCGCCTTGATCCCCGACACCTTGGTGGACAGCAGGATGTCCTTGTACTTGCCCTTGATGCGCTTCATCAGCGGCCGCACCAGATCCTTGTCGCAGCCGGGGATCAGCGAATCCATGAATTCGACCACGGTGATCTCGGAACCCAGCGCGTCATAGACGGTGGCCATCTCCAGACCAATGATGCCGCCACCGATGATCAGCAGCTTCTTCGGCACGTCTTCCAGCGCCAGGGCATCGGTGGAATCCATCAGACGCGGATCATCGTTGGGGAATACTGGCACCTGGGTCGCATGGGATCCCGCGGCGATGATGCAGTGTTCGAATCCGATCACGGTCTCTGCGCCATCATGGGTCACTTTCAGCTGGTTGCTGCTGATAAATTCACCGATGCCATGCACGATCTGCACCTTGCGCTGCTTCGCCAGCTGGGCGAGGCCGCCGGTGAGCTTGCCAACCACGCGATCCTTGAAGCCGCGCACGCCGTCCAGATCGATCTCCGGCTTGCCGAAGCGAACGCCGTTGCGTTCCATGTGTTCGGCCTCGTTGATGACCTGGGCCGTGTGCAGCAGCGCCTTGGAGGGGATGCAGCCGACATTCAGGCAGACGCCGCCGAGGCTGTCGTAGCGTTCCACCAGCACCACCTGCTTGCCCAGGTCCGCGGCGCGGAAGGCTGCGGTATAGCCGCCGGGGCCAGCGCCGAGCACCAGCACCTCGCATTGAATGTCGCCTTCACCCATGGTCACGGAACCGGCAGCACTCGGGGCTTCCTCCCGGGCCGGTTCCGTGGGAGCGGTTTCGGTCCGGGTCTCGGCGGGAGCAGCCTCGGCGGGCCGGTCCTCCACCTCGATGACGCCGATGCGCATGCCTTCGGATACCTTGTCGCCGACCTTTACATCGAGGGAAACCAGCCGCCCGGAAAGTGGCGATGGTATGTCCATGGTCGCCTTGTCGGACTCCAGCGTGATCAGCGAATCTTCCTTCTCGATGGGGTCGCCGGGCGCGACATGCACCTCGATGATATCGACATTGTCAAAGCCGCCGATGTCCGGCAGGATCAGGTCTTGTTGGCTCATTAAAGTAGTACTCGTCGTATGTCAGATATAAGCTGACTGAGGTGGTGGGTGAAACGCGCTCCCTGGGCGCCATCGATCACGCGATGGTCGTAGGACAACGCGAGCGGCAGCATCAGCCGGGGCTGGAAACTGCCGTCTTCCTGGTAAACCGGTTGCATGCGGGCCCGCGCAACGCCGAGGATGGCCACTTCCGGCGCATTGACGATCGGCGTGAACTGGGTTCCACCGATGCCGCCCAGGCTGGAGATGGAGAAACTTCCGCCCTGCAGGTCCTTCGGCGCCAGCTTGCCATCGCGGGCGCGCTGCGCGGTCTCGGCCAGTTCGGCCGAGAGTTCGTAGATGCCCTTCTGATCGACATCGCGGATCACCGGCACCATCAGTCCGTTGGGCGTGTCCACGGCAATGCCGATGTGAAAATACTTCTTCAGGATCAGGCTTTCACCATCCGGTGACAGCGAGGCATTGAATTCCGGATAGGTCTGCAAGGCGGAAACCACAGCCTTCATGATGAAGACCAGCGGCGTCAGGCGCAGCCCCTTTTTCTCTGCCTCCTTTGCCAGCGACTTGCGGAATGCCTCGAGATCGGTGATGTCGCACTCGTCGAACTGGGTCACATGGGGCACCGTGATCCAGCTGCGATGCAGGTGCGCGCCGGAAATCTTCTTGATGCGCCCCAGCGCTTGGGTCTCGATCTCGCCGAACTGGCTGAAGTCCACCTCGGGCATCTGCGGCAGGGACAGGCCTACTCCGGCCGCCGCCGGACGGGCGCCGTCGGCCAGGGCGGTCTTGACGAACTGCTGCACATCCTCCTTGAGAATGCGTCCCTTGGGACCGGAACCGCTGACCTGCCCGATATCCACGCCCAGTTCGCGCGCGAAGCGACGGATCGCCGGGCTGGCGTGGGCCGGCGTTCCACGGGGAGCCGCATCCAAGGCCACCGGCGGTTCCCGATGCACCGGGGCTGCGGGGCTATTCACGGGAGAGGGCGCGGAGGACGGTGCGGGTGCCGGAGGTTCGGCCGGGCTTTCCTTCACTGCTGCTTCCGGCTCAGTCTCGTCGCTGGCAGCAGGCGACTCGTCGCTCTCGGCACTCGACGCGTCGAGTTCGATCTCGGCTATGGGGTCACCCTCGGAAATGCGGTCGCCAACCGACACTGCCACGCTGCGCACCTTGCCGCTGACCGGACTGGGAATCTCCATCGTCGCCTTGTCGGACTCCAGCGTGATGATGGATTCATCCTTTTCCACGCGATCGCCCGGGTTGATGAGTACCTCGATGACCTCGATGTCCTTGAAGTCACCGATGTCCGGCAAGCGGATGATTTGCGTTTCTGACATGTCTGCTCCGTCTGTCCGCCCTGCCCGATCACACCGTGGGGGGATTCGGTTTCTCAGGGTCGATATTGTATTTCTTGATCGCCTGCTGGACGATCTTGCTGTCGATCTCGCCGTCGTCGGCCAGCGCCTTCAGCGCGGCAACCACGACATAATGCCGGTCGACCTCGAAGAAGATGCGCAGGTTCTTGCGGGTATCGCTGCGGCCATAGCCGTCGGTGCCAAGCACCGAATAGCGCATCGGCACGAATTCGCGGATCTGCTCGGCATAGGCGCGAATGTAATCGGTGGCGATGATAGCCGGCCCCTTGCGCCCCTTGAGCTGCTCCTCGACATGGCTGAGCTTCGGCTTGCGGGTCGGGTGCAGCTGGTTCCAGCGCTTGACCGCCTGTCCCTCGCGGGCCAGTTCGTTGATGCTGGTCATGCTCCAGATATCGGCATCGATATCGAAATCCTCGTCCAGCAGCTCGGCGGCGGCAATTACTTCCCGCAGAATGGTACCGGAGCCCATCAGCTGCACCTTCTTGCGCTTGCCCTTGCTGCCGCCATCCTTCAGGCAGTACATGCCCTTGAGAATGCCGGCTTCGGCCCCTTTCGGCAGGGCCGGATGATGGTAGTTCTCGTTCATCACGGTGATGTAGTAGAACACCGGCTCGCGTTCCTGGTACATGCGGCGCATGCCGTCATGGATGATCACCGCCAGCTCGTAGGCGAAGGTCGGATCATAGGCTATGCAATTGGGGATGGTCGATGCCTGCAACAGGCTGTGACCGTCCTGGTGCTGCAGCCCCTCGCCGGCCAGCGTGGTGCGTCCGGCGGTGCCGCCCATCAGGAAACCGCGCACCTGCATGTCGCCTGCCGCCCAGGCCAGATCGCCCACGCGCTGGAAGCCGAACATCGAGTAATAGATGTAGAAGGGCACCATGTTGACGCCATGGGTGTAATAGGAGGTGCCCGCGGCAATCCAGGAGGACATGGCGCCGGCCTCGTTGATGCCTTCCTGCAGGATTTGTCCCTTCTTGTCTTCGCGGTAATACATGACCTGATCGGCATCCACCGGCTTGTACAGCTGACCGGCGTAGGAATAGATGCCCAACTGGCGGAACAGCCCCTCCATGCCGAAGGTACGCGCCTCGTCGGGCACGATGGGCACGATGTTCTTGC
>WGBK01000221.1 GCA_015494335.1 Gammaproteobacteria bacterium
CGCGCCAGGGCTTCGGGCAGGGTCTGGTTGAGGCGGCGCGCGCCCAGGCTGCCGCCGATCACCAGCAGGCGCAGGGGTTCTCCGTCACGAGCGGCGTAGCGCTCTTCCGGGGCCGGCAGGGCGGCAATATCGGCCCGCACCGGGTTGCCGACCACCTCGGCTCGCGCCAGTTCCGAGACCGCCTGGGGGAGGGCACAGAAAACCCTTTTCGCGAAACGGGCCAGCAGGCGGTTGGTCAGGCCCGGAATCGCATTCTGTTCATGGATGACCAGAGGGATACGAAGCAGCCAGGCCATCAAGCCGCCCGGACCGGAAGCGAACCCCCCCATGCCCAGAACGGCGGCGGGGCGCTGGCGGCGCAGAATGACCAGGGCCTGCCAGCAGGCCTGCAACAGGCGAAACGGGGCCAGAGCAATCGCCATCCGGCCCTTGCCCCGCAGACCCTGGACGCTGAGCCAGTCGATGGCAATGCCGGCTGCCGGCACCAGGCGGGCTTCGATACCGTTGCGCGTACCCATCCAGCGCAGTTCACGCCCCTCGCCGCGCAAGGCCTCGGCCACGGCCAGGGCCGGGAACACATGCCCGCCGGTACCGCCGGCCATGATCAGGATCGGGCGGTTCATGCGCGCACCCCCTGCGGACGCCGCTTGCGTCGCTTGAGCGGCCGCTCCTCGGGCTGATGGTTTTCCCAGGCTACCCGCAGCACCAGACCCACGGCGAAGGACATCACCAGGATGCTGTTGCCGCCATAGCTGATGAAGGGCAGCGTCAGACCCTTGGTCGGCAAGGCGCCGAGATTGACGCTGATGTTGATCAGGGCCTGCAGGGTGATCAGCAGACCCACGCCATAGGCCAGATAGGCACCGAAGGGACGACCCTTCTGCAATGCGGTCTTGCCGATATGGAAACAGCGCAACAGGAACCAGAGATAGAGCGCAATCAGCGCGGCCACGCCGACCAGCCCGAATTCCTCGGCATAGATGGCAAACAGGAAATCCGTGTGCGCCTCCGGCAGGTAGAACAGTTTCTGGATGCTGCCGCCAAGTCCGGCACCGAACCAGCCGCCACTGCCGACAGCGATCAGCGACTGGGTCAGCTGGAAGCCGCTGTTGAACGGGTCCGCCCAGGGGTCGAGAAAGGAAGTGATGCGCGCCATGCGGTAGGGCGAGGCCAGCGCCATCGCCACCATGATCACCAGGGTACCGCTCACGAACAACAGGAACTGGCCGAAACGCACGCCGCCGAGGAACATCATGCCGAGACCGGTCATCAACAACACCGCGGCAGCGCCGAAATCCGGCTCAATCAGCAGCAACGCACTGGCCACGGCCAGAATCACCATCGACTTGAAGAAACCCCTGGCGCCGTTCTTGATCTCGTCGGAACGGCGGATCAGGTATCCCGACAGATAGATGATGAGGAACAGCTTGGCGATCTCCGACACCTGCACCGTGAACAGGCCTAGATCCAGCCAGCGGGTCGAACCGTTGACGGTACGGCCGACACCGGGAATCAGTACCAGCACCAGCAACAGGATCGACGCCAGCATCAGCAACATGCCGTGGCGGATCCAGAACTCCGTGGAAATGCGCAATGCCAAGAGTACCAGCCCCATACCGAAGATCATGCGCAGGAACTGCCGCTTGCCGTAATAGAAGGGATCATTGAGCTGCGCATCGGCCACGCCAATGGAGGCCGAAACTACCATCAACAGGCCGATGCCGAGCAACAGCCCGTAAATGGTCAAAATCTGCAGATCGATGCCGTACCAGGGGCTCTCCTGGGCCTGCTCCTGCCGTTGCAGCTCGTTCTGACGAATGGCCTGGCTGCTCATTTCATCGCCTCCACCAGGCGGCGGAAATGCTCGCCGCGCTCTGCAAAATTCGGATACTGGTCGAAGCTGGCGCAGGCCGGGGACAGCAGCACCGCATCGCCCTTTCGCGCAATCTCGTGCGCTCGCCCGACCGCCTGCTGCAGATTCTCCACCCGTTCGATGTCGCAACAACCCTGCCAGGCCTGCTGCAGGATATCGGCATCCTCGCCGAACAGGATCGCGGCTTTCACTTGCTCGCGCAGCGCATCCTGCAGCACTGTCATGTCGGCTCCCTTGCCCTGCCCGCCCGCGAGCAGGACCAGCGGACGGTCCATGCCCTCGATAGCGGCACGGGTGGCCCCCGGATTTGTGCCCTTGGAATCGTTGATCCAGACCACGCCGCCGATCTCGGCCAGCCATTCGCTGCGATGGGGCAAGCCGGCAAAGGATTGCAGACCGGCGATCATCGCCTCTTCTCTGATACCCAGCTCCGCAGTCAGCGCCATCGCCGCCAGCGCATTGGCCCAGTTGTGGCGCCCCTGGATCCTCAGCGAGGAGACCGGCAGCACGGCACGGCCCTGATGAGCCAGCCAGTACTCGCCTTGCTGCCTGGTCAGATGCCAGGCTGCCCTTGGATCCACGAGGGAAAAGGCATGCGCCGGATCCTTGCAGGGCAGATTCTCCGCATCGAGATTACAGACCACGCGATCGGCATGATCCAGCAGGCTCAGCTTGGTGCTGCGGTAATCCTCGAAATCTTCGTAACGGTCGAGGTGATCCTCGCTGGCATTGAGCACGGTCGCCACAGCGGGTTTCAGCGATTGCGTGGTTTCGAGCTGGAAGCTCGATAGTTCGAGCACATAGCACTCGTAGCCCTTTTCCAGAAGATCGAGGGCCGGAACGCCGATATTGCCGCCCACGCCAGCCGGAATACCGGCGGCCTCGAATATGCTGCCGACCAGTCGCGTCACCGTGCTCTTGCCGTTGGAGCCGGTAATCGCAACCACCGGCTTGTCTGCGGCCTCGGCAAACAATTCGATATCACCGATGATGCGCTTGCCCTGCGCCGCCAGCTCGCGCAGGCGTGGGTAGCGTACCGACAACCCCGGGCTGACCACCAGGCAATCGAAACTTCCTGCATCCAGGGCCTCCAGCGACTGCTGCCGAAACACGACTCCGGGGCACTGCTCATGCAGCTCTTCTAGGCAGGGCGGCTGTTCCCGATCATCCTGCACTTCCACCGCGTAGCCCCGCTGTTGCAGGTAGCGGGCTGAGGAGAATCCGCTCAGGCCCAGACCCAGCACCAGATAGCGCTGGTCGGCATGCAGTTGTCGGTTGGAAGTATTCATCGCCAGCATCTACCGCACCTTCAGACTCGCCAGGCCGATCAGCACCAGGATCACGGTGATGATCCAGAAACGCACGATGATGCGCGGCTCGGGCCAGCCCTTGAGCTCGAAATGATGATGCAGCGGCGCCATGCGGAAGATGCGCCGCCCGGTCAGCTTGTAGGAGGCCACCTGCAGCATCACCGATACCGTTTCGATGACGAAGATGCCGCCCATGATCGCCAGCACCAGTTCCTGACGCACGATCACCGCGACCACGCCGAGGGCGGCGCCCAGCGCCAGCGCGCCGACATCGCCCATGAATACCTGGGCCGGATAGGTATTGAACCAGAGGAAGCCGAGGCCGGCGCCGACGATGGCGCCGCAGAACACCGCGATTTCGCCCACGCCCGGCACATAGGGAATGCCGAGATAATTGGCGAAATT
>WGBK01000222.1 GCA_015494335.1 Gammaproteobacteria bacterium
AGATGTGTATAAGAGACAGGTCATGATGATCCTGCGCAACCAACCAAGAGGAAACCACCATGCAAAAGAAGACCCTGCTCGCTTCCCTGATCGCCTTTCCGGTGCTGGGAATGGCGAGCCTGACGGCCACGGCGGCCGAGCTTGACATCCGCATCACCAACCTGACGCACGGCAACCATTTCACACCCCTGATGGTGGCGGCTCACCCGGCGGACCAGCACCTGTTCCAGGTCGGCGAAATGGCCAGCACCAGCCTGCAGGCCATGGCCGAGGGTGGCGATCTTTCGGGCCTGAACAATGACCTGTCAGCCTTGTCCGCCGATATCCGTCAGGATCCCGCCGGCGGCCTGCTCGCTCCCGGGCAGTCGACCGACTTCAGCCTATCCACCTCGGCGGGCAATACCCACCTGTCCGTAACCGCGATGATCCTGCCCACCAACGACGGCTTCGTCGGGCTGGATTCCATCGAGATTCCGTCCCAGCCCGGCACCTACAGCTGGACCCTCAACGCCTATGATGCCGGCACCGAGGCCAACGACGAGATCATCAACGGCGGCGGCGCCCCGGGCGCAGCCGGCATACCGGCGGATCCGCTGGGCCGTGGCGGCATGAACGCTACCGGCGTCACCAGCAGCGAGAGCAACGACAAGGTTCACATTCATCGCGGCATCGTCGGCGACGACGACCCGACCGGCGGCATCAGCGATCTGGACAGTCGCGTGCACCGTTGGCTCAACCCGGTGGCGCGCATCGTCGTGACCGTCAACTAGGAGGTGATTCCGATGAAACCATCCCGACTCAAACCGGCGCTTGCCCTGGCCCTGCTCGGCGCCAGTCTGACGCTGGCCGGCTGCGCCAACGACGACACGGAAATGGAAACCCGCTCCTTCCGCATCGAACTGGTCAACCTGACCGCCAACCAGCCGATGTCCCCGCCGGCGGCCCTGCTCGATGACAACGACTGGTGGCAGGACGGGGAAAGCGCCTCCGTCGCACTGGAAAAACTGGCCGAGAGCGGCGATGCCAGCGAACTGGTCGCCAACGAGGACCGGGCACGGCAGGCCAGCGACCTGCTGCTGCCCGGCCAGACGCAAAGCCTGACCCTGGAAGGCGAAAGCGGCCATCTGCGCCTGCAACTGGCCACCATGCTGGTCAACAGCAACGATGCCTTCAGCGGCATCAGCGGCGAGGACCTGTCGGATCTGGCCAGCGGCGAACAGCGCGTGTTGTGGCTGCCGGCACGGGATGCCGGCACCGAGGCCAACAGCGAACTGGCTGGCGATATCCCCGGCCCGGCCGGCGGCGGCGAAGGCTTCAACGCCGCGCGCAATGATGTCACCGGCGTGGTCACCCTGCACCCCGGGGTGGTTGGCGTCGAAGCCGGCGCCACGGACTCGGCGCTGGATGCTTCACATCGCTTCGACAATCCGGTGTTGCGTGTCACCATCAGCGCGCTGTAGCATCGGCTCGACGGGCAGGAATCCTCCGGCCCGTCGAGCCTTTGGAGAAACCGGCCACATGCCTGAGCATCGGGTCATTGTCATCGAGGACAGCCAGGAGATTGCCGAGCTGGTGCGCCTGCACCTCAGCGACATCGGTCTGCAGGTGGAAGTCTGCCATGACGGCGACGAAGCGGCTCGCCGGCTCTCCGAAAACGACTACGATCTTGTGATCCTCGACATCATGCTGCCGGGCCGCGACGGCCTGGAGCTGTGCCGACAGATCCGCGAGGACGACAGCCGCTATACCCCAATCCTGATGCTGACCTCGCGATCCTCGGAAATGGATCGCGTGCTCGGACTCGAGACCGGCGCCGACGATTACCTGACCAAACCCTTCAGCCTGATGGAAATGGTGGCTCGCGCCAAGGCGCTGATTCGCCGTCACCAGGCGATGCAGGCGCAGCAGGATGGCGACGGGGCGGACGCCCATGCCCGGCTGCAGTTCGACGGCCTGACCATCGATCCTCGCAGCCGCGAGGTATTGAAGGACGGACAGGCGCTGGAGCTGACCGCCAAGGAATACGACCTGCTGCTGCACTTCGCACGCCACCCGGGACAGGTCTTCAACCGGCTGCAACTGCTCGACAGCGTCTGGGGCTATGCCCATGTCGGTTACGAGCACACCGTCAACACCCATATCAATCGTCTGCGCAGCAAGCTGGAGAACGACCCGCGCAATCCGAAATACATCAAGACGGTCTGGGGCGTCGGCTACCAGTTCATCGCCGGCAACGAGGAGCGATCGTGAACCCCGTGCCCCGCAAACCGCCCTTCTGGCGCAGCCTCTACTTCAAGCTGGCGGCTGGCCTTGCGGTGATCCTGCTGGCGGTAGGACTGTCCTACACCCTGTTCGCCAGCTACATGCTGCGCCAGATGAACCAGTCCAGCCAGCAGGCATTGAACTACAACCTGGCCAAGAACCTGGTCGACGACAGGAAGATCGTGCACGACGGTCGCATCGACGAGGATGCGATGAAGCACACCTTCATGCAGTACATGACCATCAATCCGAGCATCGAGATCTACTATCTCGACCTCGAGGGCAACATCCTTTCCTATTCCGCCGAGCCCGATCAGGTCAAGCGCAACAGCGTTTCGCTGGAGCCGATCCTGCTGAGCCTGGCCAACCCACAGCGCATCGATCCGCTCGGTGACGACCCGCGCTCCCACGAAATGCGCAAGCCCTTCTCGGTAACGCCCATTCCAAGCGCCGACAACCCGCAGGGCTATCTCTATGTGGTATTGCAAAGCCAGGCCCTGAGCAAGGCCATCGACATGCAGGCCCAGCACACCATCCTGCGCCTTGGCGGCGTGGTCATCGGCGGCAGCCTGCTGATCGCCCTGCTGATCGGACTGCTGCTGTTCCATCGCTTCCATCGTCGGGTACAGACCCTGCAACAGCGGGTAGCTGATTTTGTTGCCAGCGATTTCTCCACTCCTCCCGATGACCTGGTGGAAGCCGCAACCAATGGCCGACCGGGCGACGAGATCCACGAACTGGAGCGCCACATCGGGCGCATGACACGGCACATTCAGCAGCAATGGTCGGCCCTCAAGCAACAGGACAACCTGCGCCGCGAGATGGTGGCCAACATCTCCCACGACCTGCGCACGCCGCTGGCCTCGATCCAGGGTTACCTGGAAACCCTGCGCATGAAATACGACCGTCTCGATGACAAACAGAAACAGGAGTACCTGTCCGTTGCCGCCCGCCAGGCCGACAGCCTGCAAAAGCTCATTGACAGTCTGTTCGAACTGGCTCGGCTCGAGGCCAGCGGCTACCAGCCGGAGATGCAGCAGTTCTCCCTGCTCGAACTGATCTACGATGTCATCGCCAAATTCCAGATCCGCGCCGACGAGAAGAACATACGCCTGCGCCTGAACAGCGAGGCCGACAACCCGGTGGTCTATGCCGATATCGGCCTGATCGAGCGCGTGCTCGACAACCTGATCGGCAACGCCATTCACTACAGCCCGCGCGACAGCGAAATCGAGATTCGCGTCGATGCGCCTGCCGACGGCAGCCTCACCGTGCACATCGCCGACCAGGGCGAAGGCATCGCCCGTGAGCAGCTCGATCTGGTGTTCGAACGCTTCCACCAGGCCCATACACCCGAGCGTGTCGATGGACATGCCGGACTCGGCCTCTGCATCGTCAAGAAGATCATCGAACTGCACCGCCAGCGGGTATGGGTCGAAAGCGAGCCGCAACAGGGCGCTCGTTTCCATTTCACCCTGGCGGCGGTCGAGTAATTCCCCGCGGTACGCTGCCGGACACATTGGCCTGGTGAATTTACAGGCCTTTGGCAACAACAGGAGGGGCAGATGTCGTCGCTCTGTGACAGAGATCCAGAGCCCGGATGCATTGATGCCTCGTAGCGCCAGCAGAGGCGCGATTTGATGACTCCACGGAGTCCGAATTCTTTCCTGGTATGACTTGGCTTTGGCTAAAGTGCTGGAAACATTGGAGCCTTTGACATGGAACATCTTTACCTGGCCCTGATTCTGCTGGCCATCCTTGCCTTCGCAGCCCTGTCGCGCCGGCTGGAGTCCTCGCTGCTCACCATGCCGATGCTGTTCACCGCCTTCGGCTGGTTGATCGGTCAGGGTGGAGCCAACCTGATACCCATGGAGTCGGAGCATGCCATTGTGCAAGGCATCGCCAAGTTCACCCTGATACTGGTGCTGTTTTCGGACGCTTCGCGTATCGATCTGGGCACGCTGAAGCATGGCGCCGGCATTCCGGTGCGCATGCTGCTGATCGGCATGCCGCTGACCATTCTGCTCGGAACTCTGGTGGCTCACTGGGTCTCGCCGGATCAGCCCTGGGCGCTGGCGTTGCTGGTGGCGGCCATTCTCACACCCACCGATGCCGCGTTGGGACAGGCGGTGGTCTCCAGCCCCAGCGTGCCGCTGCGGTTGCGCCAGGGGGTGAACGTGGAAAGCGGACTCAATGACGGCATGGCCCTGCCGGTGGTGATGATCGCCGCGTTGGCCGCTTCGGGTGGCGTGACCCAGGGTTCGGGGGAGGCTCCCGACAGCCTGCTGCGCTTCGCCATCCTGCAGGTGGTGTTGGGGCCGCTGGCGGGCCTCGTCATCGCCTGGCTCGCCGCGCGGCTGCTGGATTTCGCCATCGACCGCAGGCTGGCGACGCTGAGCTATCAGGGCATCTATTTCCTCGCCACCGCGCTGCTGTGCTACCTCGGCGCGGAGCTGGTCGGCGGCAACGGCTTCATCGCCGCGTTCGTCGGCGGCCTGGTGTTCGGGAACGCTTTGAGGTGTTCCTGCAACTTCATCGGCGAGTTCATGGAAGGCGAGGGTCAGTTGCTGACCCTGCTCACCTTCCTGATCTTCGGCGCGGTACTGGCGCCGCAGGGGCTGGCGCACGCCACCTGGAAGACGGTGCTGCTGTCGCTGGCCTTCCTGACCGTGGTACGCATCGTGCCGGTGTGGCTGTCGCTCACCGGCACGGATCTGCGACCCTGGGAGAAATTTTTTCTCGGCTGGTCCGGTCCACGAGGACTGGCCTCGATCCTGTTCGCCCTGCTGATCGTGGAGGGCTACGCGGTGCCGGGCGCCGACGAGGTGCTGGCCTGCGTAGTGCTCACGGTGCTGCTCAGCATCCTCCTGCATGGAGTCACGGCCCAGCCACTGGCCGCGAGTTTTGCACGGAGAGACGGCGTCTGACACAGGGATGCGGCCACCCGGCAAGAACCTGAAACAGGAGGAGCGCGTGAGCAATCAACATCTCGACTGGATCTGCGTGGGCAAGACGAGCGACCTGCCCGAAGGCCGGGTCAAGACGGTCACCGCCCGCACCACCACCATTTGTCTGTCCCACTTCGACGGCCAGTGGGCGGCGATGGACAACCACTGCCCCCACCAGGGCGGCCCGCTGGGCGAGGGCACCATCGAGCGTGGCAAGGGTGGCGAGTGCTGGATCCGCTGCCCCTGGCACGGCTGGGACTTCGATCCGCTCACCGGACGCCCGCCGGGCGGCCACGAGGACAGCGGCCAGAAGCTCTACCCGGTGGAGATCCGCGGCGACGAGATCTACGTCGGCCTGGAACCCGAGACGCCCCACCAGCGCACCGTCACCGACGTCATGGCCGAGACCATGGTCAACTGGGG
>WGBK01000223.1 GCA_015494335.1 Gammaproteobacteria bacterium
CTGCTGGTGGCGCTGTGTCATCGCCTCGGCCTGTCTTCCATCGTCGGCTATCTGGCTGCCGGGCTGCTGTTCGGCCCCCATGTGTTCGGCGTATTGCACGAATCGGAAACCATACACTGGCTGGCGGAAGTGGGCGTGGTGCTGCTGATGTTCACCATCGGGCTCGAGTTCTCCCTGCCCAAGCTGCTGGCGGCGCGGCGACTCGTGCTGGGCCTTGGCGGCGCCCAGGTCACGGTGCTTACCCTGGTGGTGGCCTTGCTGTTGCGCTTCTCGCTGGAACTGGACTGGTCGCTGGCGGTGATTATCGGGGGAGCCTTTGCCATGTCCTCGACGGCGATCGATCTCAAGCAGCTCGGCGAGCAGGGCGAGCTGCAGGCCACCCATGGCCGCATCGCCACTGGAATTCTGCTGTTCCAGGATCTCGCGGCGATCCCCTTCCTGGTGCTGCTGCCCCTGCTCGGATCCAGTGGCGAGGAGCTTTCCTCGGCGCTCTGGCCGACCATCTTCAAGGCTGTCACCGTGTTCCTGCTGCTGGCGCTGACGGGGCGCTACCTGCTGCCGCGGGTACTGCACTGGGTGGCCAACACCCATTCGCTGGAGCTGTTCATGCTCAGCGTGCTGGCGATGGCCCTGTCAGCGGCCTCGCTGTCGATGCTGGCCGGCCTGTCGGCAACCCTCGGCGCCTTCATGGCCGGAATGATGCTCGGCGAAACCCACTTCCGGCACCAGATCGAGGCCGACATCCGGCCCTTCCGCGACCTCATGCTCGGTATCTTCTTCATGTCCATCGGCATGCAGCTGGACCCGGCGGTGCTGGGCAGCCAGCCGCTGGCCATTGCCAGTGTGGTGCTGGCCCTGCTGCTGCTCAAGGCCGCCCTGCAGGCCGTGCTGATCCGGGCCTTCGGTTATCCGCCCCGCAGCGCCCTGCGCGCGGCGCTGGTGCTGGCCCAGGGCGGGGAATTCGGCCTGCTGCTGGTATCCCAGGCCCTGAGCCTGGAACTGGGCCAGGCGTCGCTACTGCAAGCGCTGCTGGCCGGCCTGATCATCAGCATGCTGCTCGCACCGCTGGTATTGCGCTACAACGCCCGTATCGCGGATCTTTTCCAGCGCAATGCCGAGGATGACGATGGTGCCGAGATCGGCAATGCCGACCTGGAGACGGAAGAGTTGCAGGACCATGTCCTGATCCTCGGCTACGGCCGGCTGGGTCAGGGTATCGCCCATGTTCTCGGCGAAAACAACATCGGCACCCTCGCGGTGGATCGCGACCCACAACGGGTACGCGAATTGCGCGAACAGGGCGAGACCGTGCTGTTCGGCGATGCCTCCAACGCTTCCCTGCTGCAACAGGCCCACGTGGAACGGGCGCGCGCGGCCGCTATCACCTTCGACGATTTCGACCATTCCCTGGCCGTGATTGCCCAGATTCGTCGGTTTCATTGCGAGTTGCCGGTGATGCTGCTGCAACCCCATGACCAGGAAGAAGTCCATGTCGAGGACGAAAATACAGTCATCTTCGATGCCGCTCTCGAATCCAGTCTAATGTTCGCGCGACAGTTACTGGTGCTCAGCGGTGTCGAGAGCGAACAGGCCGACCTGGCTGCCAATGCCGTGCGCAGCCATGACTACAGCGAATTGCGCGCGGTCATGGAGGAGCAGGAAAACCCACCGCAACGGGGCTGATTCTCCGCTCCGGGCACCTCGATTCTGGTAGACTCGCGTTTTCCCGCAGCGTACAGAGGCTTTCCCATGACCGCCGCACTGGTTCCGAGCGCCAGCCCGATGCTGGTACAGCAATCCCGACTGTTCTCGACGCTGCCGGGCGAGCTGCTCAGGGAGATGGCGCAGCACTTCAAGGTCGAGGAATGGCCCAAGGGCAAGTTGTTCGACCCCGATCGCCTGATGACCCGCTTTCACATCCTCATCGAGGGCCAGCTCGAACTCAAACGACACAATCCGGAAAACGGACGCGAACTGACCCTGGACCTGCTCTACCCCGGTGACAGTTTCGACATCATCGTTCTGCTCGATGGCCAGCCCCACGACATGATCGTGAACCCCCTGTCGCCGCTGAAACTGATCCATGCGCCGATCGAGATCATGCGCAGCTGGCTGTGGAAATACCCGGAACTGAACAAGCAGTTCCTGCCCTACCTGGCGAGCAAGATGCGCGAGCAGGAAGACCTCGCCACCAGCCTGGCGCTGCACAACATCACCACCCGGCTCAGCCGCCTGATCCTCAAGCATATCGGCAAGATCAAGAATTACCGCGGCAACGCCGACGACGAATTTCGCTTCCACCTCATCAACGGCTTTTCCGACGAGGTGCTGGCGCGCATGGTTGGTTCCGTGCGTCAGGTGGTCAACAAGCAGCTGCAGCACTGGAAACAGGAAGGCATCCTCGACAAGAAGCGCAACCAGTTGATGATCAACGATCTCGAGGCGCTGGAAAGGGAGGCGGGGGAGCTACAAAAAAAGCTCTGATCTGATCCGCAACGGGCGGATCCAGGCAGACGGCAAAAAGGCCTGACCGGATGCCTCCGGTCAGGCCTTTTCGTGTATTCGAACCCCTTGGGGTTCGGTCGAGGACGGCTCAGGAACCGCCGGGCTTCTGGCCCAGCAGCATCGGGATCAACTGTTGGGCGGGAACATAACCGCTGATCTTCTGGCCGTTCTCGGTGAACAGCGCCGGCGTGCCATCGACGCCGAGCTGGTTGCCCAGCTGATAGCC
>WGBK01000224.1 GCA_015494335.1 Gammaproteobacteria bacterium
TCCTCGATGCACTCGAGACCGGCCCGGACGGCAAGGTCCTGCAACCATTCGAAGTCCTTGATGCCCGACAGCGGATCCTGTTGCCGCAACCACTGGTCGAAACGGGCATTGCTGATCGAGGTGTAGCGGCCCTCGTAATTGAAGGGCCCGTAGATCAACAGGCGACTTTCCGAGTGCAGTACCCGGGGCACGCCGGCAAAGAAATCCTCGACTTCGTCGTCGGCCATGATGTGCAGCGTGTTGGCGCTGAACACCAGGTCGTAGTCCTGCTGCGGCCACTCCAGGCTGACATCCAGCGCCAGCGGCTCGCGTACGTTTTCGCAACCGCTGTGCGAACGCCAGGCATTGATGCCGGCATGATGTTCCTCGAGATCGCTGGGTTGCCAGTCGAGCCAGTCGAAACGCCGGGCGAAATAGACCGCATGCTGGCCGGTGCCGGAGCCGATTTCCAGCACCGTGCGGCGCCCTTCGGCATAACGCTCGAGCACCTCGGCAATGGGTTCGCAATTCTCGTCGCAGGAAGCGGCATGGGGTCGTTGGGTCATGGCGGATCGGGTTGTTCTCGAAGCCGTCATGCTATCACGAATCCCGCGATGGTTTGGACCTGGCCTTGCGGTTGAGTTTGCGCAGCTGCTCGAGCTTTTCCCCTATGCGAATCTCCAGCCCGCGCGGCACCGGACGGTAGTACCGACGCTCGCCCAGTTCCGCGGGGAAGTAGATCTCGCCGGCGGCAAAACCGTCATCCTCGTCGTGGGCGTAGCGATAACCCTCGCCGTAGCCCAGATCCTTCATCAGCCCGGTCGGTGCATTGCGGATGTGCATCGGCACATCCAGGCTACCGGATTCCCGCGCATCGGCCATGGCAAGCTTGAAAGCGGCATAGACGGCATTGCTCTTGGCCGCAGAGGCCAGGTAGACCACGGCCTGGGCAATGGCCAGTTCACCCTCGGGGCTGCCGAGGCGTTCGTAGGTCTGCCAGGCCGAGAGACAGATCTCCAGCGCGCGTGGGTCGGCATTGCCGATGTCCTCCGAGGCCATGCGCAATACCCTGCGGGCGATGTACAGCGGATCGCATCCACCGTCGAGCATGCGGCACAGCCAGTAGAGCGCGGCATCCGGGTCGGAGCCGCGCACCGACTTGTGCAGCGCCGAGATCTGCTCGTAGAACAGGTCGCCCTTGTTGTCGAAACGCCGGTGACCCTGACTGACCACTTCGCGGACCTGCTCCAGTGTCAGAAGGCTACCCGGCTCCACCAGATCGGCCAATACCTCGAGGAAGCTCAGCGAACGCCGGGCATCACCATCAGCGGCGCGAACCAGCAGCTGAAGGGCCTCGTCTTCGATCTTGAGTTGCAGCTCACCGAGGCCCCGCTCTCTATCCTTCAACGCAACCTTCAACAGCTCCTTGATATCCATTTCGTCGAGAGACTTGAGCAGATAGGTACGGGTGCGCGACAGCAGCGCGTTGTTGAGCTCGAAGGACGGGTTTTCGGTGGTGGCACCGACAAATACCAGGGTGCCGTCCTCGATATGGGGCAGGAAGGCGTCCTGCTGGGATTTGTTGAAGCGGTGCACCTCGTCCACGAACAACAGGGTCACGCCGGCATGGGCTCGCGCCTGGTCGACGGCAGCGCGGATATCCCTGACCCCGGACAACACCGCCGACAGGGACAGGAACTGGGCATCGGTGTACTGGGCCAGCAGTCGCGCCAGGGTGGTCTTGCCGGTGCCCGGCGGCCCCCAGAACAGCATCGAGTGCAGACGGCCGGATTCGATCGCCTTGCGCAGCGGCTTGCCTTCGCCCAGCAGGTGTCTCTGGCCCACCACCTGCTCCAGACGGCGGGGACGCATGCGATCGGCCAGGGGCTGGTAGGCCGGCGATGAATCGAACAGGTCAGCCACCACTGCCGAACACATCGACGCCCGGCGGCGGCTCGAAGCGGAAGGTTCCGGGCGGGAAGATGACATCGTAGCGGGGATTCTCGAACACGATCTGGGTGCTCTGTCCGAAACTGTCGCGCAACTCCATGGCCTTGATCTCGTCACCGTCGAGACCGAGATAGACTCGGCTGTATTCCATGTCCTTCTGTTTCGGGATCAATTCGATCCAGTACAGGTACTTGCGCTGCCCCAGCGGCTGGACGGTGAATTCATCGGTGACGCGCTGTTTCTTCATCAGCACCATGATCGGCGCCGTCGACAGGCTGGATTCGATCGGCTTGACCGTGGCCTGGTCGAGGTCGACATCATAGACCCACAACTCCTTGCCATCCGCAATGATCTGCTGCTCGTAGGGGTCCTGGTACTCCCAGCGAAAACGTCCCGGGCGCTGGATCGAGACCTTGCCACGCGACTGCGACAGCGGTTTCTTGTCCTCGTCGAGCACGGTCTGGCGGAAATCGGCCTGCAGGGCATCCAGCGAACCCAGTGCCTTCTGCAGGCGCGCGCGGGCATCCTGAGCGGACGCCGTTGCGGTAGCCTTTTCGTCACCTGCCGCCTCCGCCAACAGGGGCAGCAGGAGGATCAATATCAGCACCAGGAGGGAAAATCGTTTCATGAAAACATTCTCGGAAAGGAAGACAGAGAGGCCAGTTTGATCGAAAGCAGCCAAACAACGGATGAACGGAGCCAGGCCCTTTACGCCCGCGGTCCAGAATGATAGCCTGCGCCGCGAACGGCACGGGCAGTAAGCCGGAATAATAACGAAATACAAGGAGCACATCATGTCCAATTTCTTTTCCTGCTACCTGTGGTGGCTGGTTCTCGGCATCTTCCTCGGCCTGTTGTTCTGCTGGCTGTACGACATCTTCTTCCGGCGCGATCAAGGCCAGACGCAGACCCTGTCGCAACCCCCTTCCCCGACACCGCCCGCCGCACGACCGGTCCGACCCACCGAACCGAAGGCGCAACCCGCTGCGCAGCCGAAACCCGCGCCCAAGCCGGAGCCCAGGGCCGAAAGCAAGCCCGCAGCCAAGCCGGAAGCCGACAAGAGCGCCGCGGAAAGCGGCCAGAATCCGAAGGATTTCGGCTTCAAGCTGAAGAAGAGCGACCAGGGGGACGACCTGACCGTGATCGAAGGCATCGGCCCCAAGATCAGCCAGCTGCTCTACGCCGAAGGCATCACCACCTTCCAGATGCTCGCCGACACCTCCTACGAGCGGCTCAAGGAAATCCTCGACAAGGCCGGCCCCAACTACCGCCTCGCCAGGCCCGATGCCTGGCCGAAGGAAGCCGCCCTCGCCGCCCGCGGCGACTGGAAGGAACTCAAGGCCCTGCAGGACCGTCTGGTCGGCGGTATCGAGTTCGACAAGTAGGCGGAGGTCATCATGGACAATCGTCGGAATCCCCAACCGCGGGATCATCACGCCTACGATCTGGCAATGATCATCAGCCTGCTGGTGCTGCTGTTACTGCTGTTCCTGCTGCCCAGCGGAGGTGAGCAGTGCTGCAACGGCAGCGCCGATCAGAACACGGCCATGAGCGCACCGGGGCCGCTTCCCGCCGGCAACGAAAACGCGCTTGCGCCCATCGACCAGGAGGCTGACTGGCCCGGCTGCGACGCGGTGCTGTCCGCCAGCTATGTCGCCTTCGAATCCGGTAGTGGCCGGCTCACCGAAAAGGGCGCCCGGCTGCTGGACCGGCTGGTGGTCTGCCTGAAGGACGGCAACTACCGCATCGTCGGTCATACCGACAGCCAGGGTGACGAGCAGTCGAACCGCATCCTGTCCCAACAGCGCGCCGAATCGGTGATGGCCTATCTCATCGGCAAGGGTATCGACCCCGAGCGCCTGAGCACCGAGGGCGCCGGAGAGACGGATCCCATTGCTTCCAACGACACGGAAGCGGGCCGCGCCCGCAACCGCCGCATCGAGTTCATCCGACTGCCTTGAACGGGATGGTCGGGTTGCAACTCCGTACCGGGCTGGCGCCGGTTCTTTGCCTGGCGCTGGCCCTGCTGATGGGGCCTGTCCGGGCGGCCTCGCCCGATACGCCCGACCCCGCATCCACCCTGGATGCGCAAGCGCCATTGATCGTGGCGACCGTCGAGCGGCCTCCGTTCAGCTTTTTCGAGGACGGCCAACCGGCTCGCGGCTTTTCCATCGACCTGTGGCAGGAGATCGCACGTCGTATCGGTCGCGATTTCCGCTATGCGCCGGCCGACAGCTTCAAGGATATGCTGGAACGGGTGCGTCTCGGGAAGGCCGATCTGGCCGTGGCCAACATCAGCATCACCGCCGAACGCGAGCAATATCTCGACTTCTCGCTGCCCATCTACGACTCCGGTCTCAAGGTGATGATCCGAGCCGAGAACGGGCAACCCTCGCTGCTGCAACTGTTCTGGCAGTCCGGGGCACTGCAGCTGATCGCCGGGGCCACGCTGATTCTGCTGGTCATTGCGCACCTGATGTGGTGGTTCGAAGGCGGCAAGCAGCCCTACTTCCGCAAAAGCTATCCCGGAGGCGTCTGGGACGCCTTCTGGTGGGCCTTCATCATCGTCACCATGGGTGGCTTCGAGCAGGAGCGGCCGCATGGCCGTTTCTCGCGGGTACTGGCCATGCTGTGGATCATTGCCGGCCTGTTCTTCATTTCTACCTTCACGGCCAAGATCACCACTGCCCTGACCGTCGGCGAGCTCAACAGCAGCATCAGCGGCTGGCAGGATCTGAAAAAGCGCAAGGTAGGCGTGCCGAAGGGCACGACGATGGAGCGTTTTGCGAAGAAACACGGCCTCAACACGGTGCTCTACGATGATTTCCAGCAGGCCCTCGAGGCCTTGCGCAAGGGCAAGGTGTTTGCCATTCTCGCCGATGCCCCGGTGGCGGAATACTATGCCACCCACCTCGGCAACGGCGAAATCATCACCGTTGGCGAAACCTTCGCCCCGGACAAGATCGGCATCGCCCTGCAGCAGGACTCCCCCCTGCGCGAACCGATCAACCGTGCCCTGCTGTCGATCCTCGAGGACGGTCGTTACGAGGAAATACGCAACCGGTATTTCGGCAACTGATTGCGCCGCAGCGGCGCTGCCTTGACCCCATACTCGGATTCAGGCTAGTCTCGCGCCATGGATTCCTTCAAGCAGACTCGTTCCCTGTGCGCAAACGGCTGGCTATTGCCCTGGCCCGTTTCGCTCGTTGCCGTCTGCCGCTGACCCTCCTTAACCAGCCCACCCGGCAGCCGCGATTTCCGCAGCGACTGCCGTCCTCGCCTCCCATGACCTGTCCCAGCGGATCTCCCGGTTGCCCCGAACGGAGATTCTCTTGCCCAAAACCGCTGACAATGCACGACGCTTTCTGACCGGCTGCCTGATCACCGGCCTCGCCGCCGCCGGCTTCTCGGCCAAATCCATCTTCATCAAGCTGGCCTATGCCGATGCCTCCCAGGTCGATGCCGTCACCCTGCTGGCCCTGCGCATGCTGCTGGCCCTGCCCTTCTTCCTGCTGATCGGACTGCGGGAATGGCGTTCCGGAGCCAAGAGACTGACCGGGCGAGAGATTTCCGTGGTTATCCTGCTCGGCTTTCTCGGCTATTACCTTGCCAGTATGCTGGATTTTCTTGGCCTGCAGTACCTGCCTGCGGGGCTGGAACGACTGATCCTGTTCCTTTACCCAGCGTTCGTGATCCTGCTCAACGCCCTGTTCGACCGCCGGGCAATCCGCCGGCATCAGGGACTCTCGTTACTGCTGGGTTATGCCGGAATCCTGCTGGTCTACGGCGGCCTGCCCCGGCAGGAGATACCGGATTTGGCCCTGGGTACGGGGCTGGTACTCGCCAGTGCCTTGAGCTTCGCCCTCTATCTGAGTCTGGCCGGCCAACTGATCCCGAACATTGGATCCGGACGCTTCACCGCCTATTCGATGACGGTGGCCTGCGGTCTGGTTCTGGGGCACTTCGCCACACTTCATGCCGGGGATGTGCAAGCCACTCTCGTTACCATCACGCCACGCGTGGCCTTGCTTGGAACAGCGCTGGCACTGGTATCCACGGTCATGCCCGCCTTTCTGATGAACGCCGGCATCCAGCGCATCGGCTCCGGCAGCGCCGCCATCATCGGGTCGCTGGGACCGGTGTCGACGCTGTTGCTGGCCTGGTGGCTGCTGGACGAACGGCTGGAACCGCTGCAATGGCTGGGCACCGCTGCAATCCTGACAGGGGTCTGGATGATCGGCCGGGAAGGAAGGACGGCCTAGCCCTCAGTCCTTGGGAGGCGGCGGCGCCAGCACCTCGCGGCTGCCGTTGCCCTGCACCGGCGACACGACACCGGCGGCTTCCATTTCCTCGATCATGCGCGCGGCCCGGTTGTAGCCGATCTTGAGGCGACGCTGCACATAGGAGATGGAAGCCTTGCGGCTCTCGGTCACGATGGCCACGGCTTCGTCGTAGAGGGCATCCTGCTCGCCGCCATCGGCTCCGGCCGGCTTCTCGCCCGGCAGCATCACGCCGGTCTGCTCTTCCAGTACGCCCTCGATGTAATCGGGCTTGCCCTGTCGCTTGATCTCGCCGACCACGGCATGCACTTCGGAATCGGAGACGAAGGCGCCATGGACCCGCTCCGGCAGGCTGGTGCCCGGCGGCAGATAGAGCATGTCGCCGTGGCCGAGCAGGTTTTCCGCCCCCATCTGGTCGAGAATGGTGCGCGAATCGATCTTCGAGGACACCTGGAAGGCGATACGGGTCGGGATGTTGGACTTGATCAGGCCGGTGATGACATCCACCGACGGGCGCTGGGTAGCAAGAATCAGGTGAATGCCCGAGGCCCGCGCCTTCTGCGCCAGCCGCGCGATCAATTCCTCGACCTTCTTGCCGACCACCATGATCATGTCGGCAAACTCGTCCACCACAACCACGATATAGGGCAAGGGCTCGAGATCCTCGGGCTGGGCATCCGGGTCCATCAGCATCGCCTGCTCGCGATTGAACAGCGGATCCTTGATCGGTTCGCCGGCCTCCTTTGCCTCGCGGATCTTCTTGTTGAAGCCGGAGAGGTTGCGTACGCCCAGCGCGGCCATCAGCTTGTAGCGTCGTTCCATTTCGGCCACGCACCAGCGCAGGGCGTTGGCGGCATCCTTCATGTCCGTCACCACCGGCGCCAGCAGATGGGGAATGCCGTCATAGACCGACAGCTCCAGCATCTTCGGGTCGATCAGGATCATCCGGCACTGTTCCGGCGTGGCCTTGTAGAGCAGGCTCAGCAGCATCGCGTTGATCGCAACCGACTTGCCCGAACCCGTGGTGCCGGCCACCAGCAGGTGCGGCATGCGCGCCAGGTCGGCGACTACGGCATCGCCGCTGATGTCCTTGCCCAGGGCCAGGGTCAGCGGCGAGCTGGACTGGTCGTAGGCCTGTGACTTGAGGATCTCGCTGAGCACCACCATCTCGCGCTGCTCGTTGGGGATCTCCAGTCCCATCACCGACTTGCCGGGGATGATCTCGACCACGCGCACCGCCATCACCGACAGCGATCGCGCCAGATCCTTGGCCAGGTTGCTGATCTGGCTGACCTTGACGCCGGGCGCAGGCAGGATCTCGAAACGGGTGATCA
>WGBK01000225.1 GCA_015494335.1 Gammaproteobacteria bacterium
ACCCGACGGAAGACGGCTCGGCTGGCTGGGCGCCGATTTCGATCTGCGCAAGCTACCCTATACCGGCGGGCTGGATTTCGGCAAGAAGGCCTGGCGGCAGATGAAAGGGGATCCGGCCATCCGCGGCGGACTGTTCGCCCAGCAGCGCGTGGTCAGTGCGATGGACGAGCGCATCGATGAGGTGCTGACGCAGATCGAGGAATTGATCGTCTCCCATGGCGTGTTCCATGCCAAGCTGCATTTCTCCAGCAGCCGCGCCACTGTTTGGCTGGTCGACGACCCCTTCGATTACCAGCTGCTGGGCGTGGACGAGCTGATCGATCCGAGTCTGTGCCTGGCCTTTCCGAAGCGCCCCTGGTTCGAACGCGCGGTGGTGCCGCCGAAGGGTGTGCGCAAGGTTTTACGGCAGTTCCGCAAGCTCCGCTTCGCCGACGAGACCATCTATCTGCGCGCGGCTTCGCTGAACACGGTCAACGGCATGGTGGGTCTGAACTTCTCCTGTGATGGCTCCCACTATCTGCCCTGGCAGGAGTTTCTCGACAAGGGCATGCACTTCTGGTTCGGCGTCAACTGACGATCTAGCGCAGCATCTCCTGTACCACCAGCGGCCAGGCGGCCTCGATGTTGTCCAGGTTGTAACCGCCTCCGCCGAGGCCCACTATACGACCTTCGCAGAGTTCGTCGGCCAGATCGCAGAGACTGCGCGCGGCCAGGCGATAGGAATCGGTAGTCAGTTCGAGATGCGTGATCGGATCGCCGCTGAGGCTGTCGGCACCGCACTGGAAGAAGATGAATTCCGGTTTCATTTCCCGAATGAAGGCCTCGGCCCGGGCCCAGTGACGGGCGAAATCCTCGTCCCGCGCGCCCGCCGACAGGGGTACATTCATCTTGCTACCCTCGGCCGGTCCGGTGCCGGTCTCCTCGGCATCGCCGGTGCCGGGATAGAAGAAATCGCCGTATTCGTGGAAATCGACGATGATCACGTCGGGGTCGCTCTCGTAGGCATAGAACACGCCATCGCCGTGGTGGGCGTCGATATCGACATAGAGCACCCGCTTCAGGCCGTATTCCCGGCGCAGCTGTTCGATGGCCACTGCAGTGTCGTTGAATACGCAGAAACCGCTGCAGTGGTCGGGATAGGCGTGATGCAAGCCGGCGATGGGCACGAAACCGCGCCGATGCTCGCCCTCCATGATGCGTTCACTGAGTTCCACCACCGAGCCGACCACGTGCACGGCGGCCTCGAAGATGCCCCGCCGCGCCGGCGTGTCGCCGTAATCGAGCATGCCCTCGCCGGTCTGTGACTTGCGGTGGACTTCCATGATGTAGTCTCGTCGATGGAAGGTTTCCAGCGTGCGGATGTTGGCTGGCGCCGGAGCCAACCATTCGACCTCCTCTTCCAGGCCAAGGCCGAAAAAGCCGTCGCGGAAGGCGTATTGCCGGGCAGGACCAAAATGATGGGTGTCGCCGAAATGGTATTCGGCCAGCTCATAGCCATAGACGATGGCAACATCGGATTTCGTCATACAGATCAATTTCATTACACCCTGATTCGTTTACCTTAGCAGCTAAGGGTGGAGATCGGAATCACCGAGATCAATCATTCCGGGGATGTGAACTGGATCGAGAAACCACCCAGTGGTAGGAAAAACCTGTCGAATGACTGGATTTTGTTATAATCACTGGTATATTAGAAATATCTAATATATAGCCGCATGGAGTGGCTCAATCATGAACGAACTGATGTCCGACCTCGAATTCGAATTCTCGATGAAACCTTCCGACATGGAAGATCTGAGTCATCTGTTGGTGGAATTCAACGGCAAGGCCCTGATCTGGGACGACGAAACCGGCGGCGAGAAGGAGATTGCCCGTCTCAAGGGCCACCGGCTGGACCTCGCCAGCGCGCGCAAGTGCTACGAGAATCTGCAGGATCTGTTCGATCTGATCACGCCGGAAATCTCCGATCTTGGCTCCCATATCATCTCCGACAACAACTGCTACGTGGAGTGTTGTAGCCGCGATGAGCCGGAGAAGACGCCCTGCGCCAGTCTCGTCTACATCGACGAGCTGGTGGTCGATCCCGAATACCGCAGCCGGGGCATCGGTACCGAGATGCTCAAGCGAATGAGCGAGGTGGTGGATCTGAACAATGCCCTGGTGGCCCTCAAGGCCTACCCGATCCTCGACGAGGAAACGGCCGCGCGTTCCCCGGAGCTGAAGAAAAAACTGAAAAACTTCTACGCCAAGCTCGGCTTTCGCCATTCCGGGGAACACTACATGGTCAAGGATGCCCGTGATTGCCACGCCCAGCGCCGGCGCGCTCTGGCGGAGCAGGGCATTTCCCTGCCGGCCGCCAGCTGAGGTTACTGCAGGATCATCGCGACCACGCGCCGCCCCTCGGCGACCAGGATGTTGAAGGTGCGGCAGAGCGCCCCGTTATCCATGACCTCCAGGCCCAGTTGCTTCTCGACGAACCGCCGCTGCAGGTCCATCGGCGCAAAGCACTGCGTTGCGCCGGTTCCAAGGAGCACTACATCGGGTTGCTGCTCGAACACGCAGGCAAGGGCGTCGTCGTCGATATCCTCGAGACCTCGAACCGGCCAGTCTTCAATCAGGCGATCAGCCGACAGAACCAGGCTGCCGCTGTACTCCCTTTCGTTGATGGTAACCGAATCCGGACCATAGGCCTGGATGCTGTAGCGGGCGTCGATCTGGTCTTCGATGAGAGGCATGCCGCGAGCATAGCGGAACCCCCCACGACAGGGAAGCATCCGGGAAGTTGTCTCCGCTACCCTGCAGGTCTATGCTGGCTTCATGAAAGCCACGGACCCCCGATCTGCCCGGAGCCTGCAGGATATCCCCAATGTCGGACCGGCCATCGAGGCCGACCTGCTTCGCCTGGGGATTCGTCTACCCTCGGATCTGCCGGGGCAGGATGCCTTCCGGCTCTACCGCCGTCTATGCGATCTCGACGGCAGCCGCCACGATCCCTGCGTTATCGATGTCTTTCTCGCCGCCATACATTTCATGGAAACCGGCGAGGCCCGGCCCTGGCATACCTTCAGTGCTGCTCGAAAGCGCAGTGGGTCTCAGGATGAGTCCTGAGTTGCCTGCAAATCCTTTGGGCGATTGACAGCTCCCGGCCCGGTGTTTATGGTTTCCGGTTCCTTTTGACGACCGTGCCGAGGGCTGTTCCTTGAACGAAGATTTCCAGCGCATCAAGCGCCTGCCTCCCTATGTATTCAATATCGTCAACGAACTGAAGGCGGCGGCGCGGGCGCGGGGCGAGGACATCATCGACTTTGGCATGGGCAACCCGGATCAGCCGACGCCCAGGCATATCGTCGACAAGCTCTGCGAGGCGGCCCAGCGTGGCGATACCCATCGCTATTCGCTGTCGCGCGGCATTCCGCGCCTGCGCCAGGCGGTTTGCAACTGGTACAAGCGCAAGTACGATGTCGATCTCGATCCCGAGTCCGAAGCCATCGTCACCATTGGCTCGAAGGAAGGGTTAGCGCACCTGGCGATGGCGACGGTCGCGCCCGGCGACGCGGTGCTGGTGCCGAATCCGTCCTATCCGATCCATCCCTACGGCTTTGTCATCGCCGGGGCCGATATCCACTATGTACCGCTGACGCCGAACGTGGATTTCTTCGGCGAGCTGGAGAAGGCCATCAAGGACAGCTGGCCGAAGCCGAAGATGCTGGTGATCAGCTTCCCTGGCAACCCGACCACCCAGTGCGTGGAGCTGGATTTCTTCGAAAAGGTGGTCGCCATTGCCCGCGAGCACCAGATCTGGGTGGTGCACGATCTGGCCTATGCCGAGATCACCTTTGATGGCTATGTCGCGCCGTCGATTCTGCAGGTGCCGGGCGCGAAGGAGATCGCGGTCGAGTTCTATTCCCTGTCCAAGACCTACAACATGCCCGGCTGGCGGGTCGG
>WGBK01000226.1 GCA_015494335.1 Gammaproteobacteria bacterium
GCCCGACCCGGCGCGAAGTCAGGGTAAAGCTCTCGACGCCGTCGGGCAGCTGCACCCGTTCCTTCCATTGCTGGATGAATTCGCGGTTGCGCGTGCGGCGCTGGTCGCTGTCCACCAGCTCGACATAGATCGAACCGTTGCGCTCGCCACGAATCGAGCGCCCCTGTCCGGTGGTGGCCGCATGGCGCACATACCAGGTATCCACCACCTCCTCGTCCAGTCCCTCGATGGTTTCCTCCAGGGCCTGTTCGAGACGGTCGAGGAAATCGTTGACGCGATCCTCGCTGGTGCCGGCCACGAAGCGGATGTTGGCATAGACAGTGGTGGATTCCGGCGACGGGAAGAAACGCCAGTTGACCTTGCCGCCCAGGATCAGTCCGACAGCAAGCACCAGCATGCCCAGGGCCAGTACCAGCGTGAATCCCCGGTAGCGCAGGGCCAGCCTCGCCAGCGGACGGAAACGACGGTCGCGGAAATGCTCGAAGCCGGCATCCAGCCATTTGCGCAGCGCCGTGCGCTGGCCCCGGTGCCCGTGCACGAAGGCATGGCGCAGGTGCCCGGGCAGAATCAGGAAGCTCTCGATCAGCGAGGCAATGATGACCGCAATGATGACCATCGGAATGGCCGACATGATGTTGCCCATGCGCCCGCCCACCAGCAGCAGGGGCAGGAAGGCGGCGATGGTGGTCAGGGACGAGGCCATCACCGGCGCCAGCATGCGCCGCGCGCCGCCCTCGGAGGCGACCAGCGGATCCTCGCCCATGTCGTAGTGGGCCTGGGCATCCTCGCCGACCACGATGGCGTCATCGACAATGATGCCCAGGGCCATGATCAGCGCAAACAGGCTGATCATGTTGATGCTCTCCCCGCTCAGGTACATCACCGCCAGCGTCGCCATGAAGGAAACCGGAATGCCCACGGCCACCCAGAAGGCCACCCGCGGAGACAGGAACAGGTAGAGGATCAGCAGCACCAGCAGCAGACCTCCGGCGCCGTTTTCCAGCAACAGCAGGATGCGCTGCTTGATCAGCTGCCAGCGTTCATTGAACACCGTCAAACGGATGTTCGGCGGCAGGGTCGGCCGTACCTCGTCGAGCCATTGCTGCAGGATCTCGGCGGAATCCAGGGAATCGCCCTTTTCGCTGCGCCGCAACACCAGCACCGCGGCCTGCTCGCCATCCAGGGAGATGGTCTCGGCACCGTCGTCGATGCGGCGTTCGATGCGGGCCAGGTCACCCAGGGTCAGTCGCGCGCCCGGCGACTCGAGCAGCGGCAGGCTTGCCAGTTCCTCGGGGCTGCGCCGCTGACCCAGGCTGCGCACCTCGCGAATGCCGTCCTCGCGCCCGGCCAGCCCGGCGGGCAGATCCTGGCTGTTGGCGCGCAGGCGCTCGGCCAGCTGGTTCAGGCTCAGATCCAGCGACAGCAGATCCACCGTCGGCAATTCGATCACCAGCGACTCCTTCGGCAGACCCACGAGATCCACCTTGTCGATGCCGCGATCGAGCAGCTGCTGCTCGAAACTGCGCGCCCAGCGGCGCAGATCCCGCTCGTCGTGCAAACCACTGATCAGTAATCGCGCCACCGATTCGTAGCGCACGATCTGCGACACCCGCGGCTCCTCGGCATCGGGCGGCAGCGCGGTGAAGCCGTCGACCTGCTTGCGCACCTGCTCCATCGCCTGGGTCATGTCCGCACCTTCCTCGAACTCCAGCGTCACGCCGGCCGTGCCGGCGGCGGAGGAAGAGGTCATTTCCTTGAGGTTGTCGACCAGTCGCAGCCGCTGCTCCAGCGGAATGGTGATGGCCTGCTCGACATCCTCGGCGCTGGCACCGCTCCAGACCACGCTGACGGTGATCATGTCGAGCTCGAAATTGGGGAAGAACTGCACATTCAGACGCTGCAGCGAGAGCAGGCCGGCCAGCACCATGATCGCCATCAGCAGGTTCGGCGCTACCTTGTGACGGGCGAAGATGCCGAGCAGATCCGGACGATCCGACATCCTCAGTCCCCTTTGCCGGAGGCCGGTGCAACGGCCTCGTCAACGCCGATGAGTTTCACCTTGAGCCCGTCGGAGGCGTTCGGCAGATGGGTGACGACCACGCGGTCGCCAGGCTGCAGGCGATCGCTCTCGACCAATCGCCAGTGCCGGCCGGAATCATCCACATGGAAACCGACCGGGCGCACGGCCACCGACTGCATGCGCCCATCAACCACGCGGAACAGGCGGCTCTCGTCGTACAGGGCACTGGCCGGAACCGCGATGGCCCGTTCCACCGGAGGCCGATCCAGCAACAGCTCGATCTGCATGCCCGGGCGCAGGCGATCCACCCCCGATTGCGGTCGCAACCAGCCATCGATGCCGGCCAGCGATGCCTTCGCCGCCAACCGCTCGAGACGGAACGACAGCCCGAGGCCGCGGGCCACGGGTGCCGCGCCGGTCGACAGCGCTCGCTGCAACTCCTCGCGATAGGCCAGCGGCAGGCGCGCCTTCACCCGCAGGCTGTCGGGGCGGTACCAGGAGACCATCAGGTCACCGCCGCGCAGGCGATCGCCGGGGGATACGGGAACTTCGTCGACGAGCACCTCGGCGGGTGCCGTGGGCGCGCTGCGCTCGAGGTTGAGGCGCGCCTGTTCGAGCTGGGCCTCGGCCCGCTGCAGCCGGGCCTCGATCTGCTGGCGCTGGGTCTCCAGCCGCTGCAGGGATTGCTCGCGGGCGATCACCGCGAGCTGCTGCCGGCCGACGCGCTCGCGGGCATCGCTGATCGCCGAATCGGAGCTGAGCCGGTTCTTCTGCAACCGTTCCACCCGCTTGAGGTTCTGCCGCGCCAGCTCCAGCAGATCGCGTTCCTCCTTCAGCGCCCGGCTCTCGTTGCGCTTGCGAATGTCGAGATCCGCCAGTTGCGCGCGCAGATCCGCGATATCGGCCTCGCGCTGGCGCAGGGCCAGCTCGAAATCCACTGGAGACAGGCGCAGCAGCGTCTGCCCGGCCTCGACACGATCGCCAGAGCGAACAAGTACCTCAGCCACCTCCCCCGCCGCCGGCGCCGTCACCCTGACATGATCCTCGGCCTCCACCAGGCCGTAGAGGCGCAATTGGGGCGACAGGGCGCGCGGTTCGACCTCGATCACCGCCACCTGCCAGACCTTCTCGGTCAGTTTGGGCGGCTTGCGCTCGGGCTTCGACGACAGCAGCCAGAACATCAACAGCACCACCACCGCCAGCAGGATCAGCGGCAACAGCCATTGGCGAAGCAGACGGGAATTCATCGGATAGCGCACCCAAGGGAGAAACGCTGCAGTGTACCGCAAGCCTTGCGGCTGTCACAGATCCGCTAGCCGAGACGGGAAGCCAGAAGTTCGGGGCTGTTCCGGTGACCACAAACGAATGATGCCAGCCGGAAAGGCTGGCATCGGAATAGCCGTTCAGGCTCCTGGCTCTGAGTTATTCGTAGCGGTTAGCCCATATATCGAATCGAAAGGAAGGTATATCAATAACTATCGATACCGCCACAGCATTTCCCGAAGCATTCATGGCAATTCTCCGGAATCCAGCCCCCTGAATGGTTATGTTATCGCTTCGCTTGGGAGAACCCCAACCACCGTCTGCCATATAACGGTTGGTCCAGAAACCGCCCTGAGCCTTATAAACCATAAGCACATTCCCTGAACCGTCCATGGCAATTTTTGGATTCAAGCCTTTGTCAGCAATGGGTGTCGCCGCACTCCAACCATTGTCAGTCGTATAGCGACTGCTCCAGATGCTGTTATTGCCAGCATCTGAAAGCTGATCCCAAACCGCCAGAGCATTGCCCGAAGAATCAATGACGACTTCCGGTGGATAAGCTATATCATTACTGGCTTCAATAAGTGTCGCACTTCCCCACCCACTGCCTACGGTATAATAGCTGGCCCAGTTATCAAACTGATCAAGAGCGCTATTGACTCGCCGCCAAGCCACCACGGCATTACCCGCGGCATTGATGGCAATAGAGGGGTCACTCACACCTCCATCATTCCCGCTATCAATGGGGGCTGCTGTCCCCCAACCATTTCCCACCATATATCGGTTTGCCCAGATATTGTAAGCAGCGCCATCGTTTCGTGTCCAGACCGCTATAGCATTTCCTGAAGCATCCATGGCGATTCTCGGATTGCCAACAAACCCGACGTTTTCGATGGCAACAGCTGTGCCCCACTGGTTGTTCGTATAGCGTCTGGCCCAGATATGATAGCCAGAGCTACCCGTTCCATCGCTTTGCACCCAAACCACTAGGGCATTACCCAAAGCATCTAAGGCGATCTGAGGGGAAAAAGCTCTTCCGGTATTGCTATTTCCGATGAGCTCTGCTTCACCCCAGCCGCTGCCAGCCGTATATCGATTTAGCCAAATATTGCGCGAAATACCTCCATCGCTTTGAGACCAAACCGCCCAGCCATTACCCGAAGCATCGATAGCAATTTGCGGTCCAGAAGCGTCTCCGGCATTGTCGGTTTCTATGACTTCTGCTGCACCCCAACCACTCCCGACCGTATAGCGGCTTGCCCAGATATTATAACGGGTACCATCGGATTGAGACCAAACTGCCAGGGCATTACCCAAAGCATCAATAGCAACTTCGGGATCTGTGGCGCTTCCGGAGTTGTCGGTCTCGATCAATGTATCTACGCGCCAATTGCGGCATGTGACCTCAACTGAAGTGACATCTCCACCCGCCAGCGTGCCCGAACCATTGCTGACCGTACAATCCTGCGTTTCCGGCTGCCTTTGGATGCGAACATCATAAGCGCTACCATCCTTCAGTGGCGTGGTGAACTCAAAACCATGCCCGACCACATCCAGATCGTCCGTTCCATTGTTTTGCAGCATCAAGCCCACGCTGTTCAATCCATACACGCCACCACCGACGGTAAAGCCGGGAGCACAAGTCACCGCAACATCAGCAACCGCCGCGCCCGCAACCGTTCCACTGCCATTGCGGATATCACAGATCTCTGTGGGTGACTCGGGCTGCGCCCCGACGATGATGTTGTATTGAGCGCCATCCTCCAGCGAGAAGGCGTAGTCCGTGCTACCTTGGGCGGCATAAAACACCTGGCCGCTGACGGTTTCCACCAGCATCAGGCCATCGCCCCGATAGCTGCCGAGGCTGCCGCCGACGGCATATTGGGACGCGCTGTCAATGCCGTTACACACCTTCTCCGCGTTATCGACCTCATCGTTATCCAGCACGCCATTGCCGTTGGTATCGATTCCGGTTTCGACGAGGATACCGCCATTGGGGCAGTCCGGATCGTTGGCAGCCAGCACCGAAGTGCGCGCAGCGGTCGATGGCTGACCGGCCTCGGGCGTGCCGGGATTGTCCTGCTTGCCGCCACCGCCGCAGGCGGCCAGCAGCAGGGCGAATGCCGAAGTGGCAAGGATCTGTCTGTGGCTCATGGTGCTTTCCTCTATCTTTGCTTGTCCGGCGACCATAAATCCCCGCTCGGCAAATGCGTATCCCATGAATTGGGGGGTGTTCTGCGAAAGGAACATGCTAGGGTTCTTCTTGCATCCGACTGAAACAGGTCCGCTCGACAAGTATCGAGATCCGGCCATACCGGGGAGAGGAGAAATGACAAGCGACAAGAATCGGGATGGTCTCAGCGATTGCAGAGCGGCACGCATAGTCCTTGCGCTTCTGATTTTCTGTTTCACGCCGTTGCTGGCTTTGATGCATTCCCCTTTGACCCATGCCGAGGCCCCGCAAGCCGGGGATATCTACCTGCCCGGCAGCAGGATCGAATACCCGGGCCTGGGGCTGTCTTTTGTACTGCCCGACTCGGCAACCGGAATGGCTTCCGAACAGAACCCGGGGTTTGAGATGTTTGTCCGCGTTCAGCAGCCGGATGGAAGTTTTGTCCGCGATGCGTCTCTGCGCATTCTGGCTGGAAAGGCCGATTTCAAGACCGTCGCGACCGAACTGGACCGCGAAGCCGTCATCGAAAACGGCTTGAAAGTCTTGCCTGCTGGCAAGGCAACCCTGCTCGACAGCGGAATTGCATACAACGAATTCGACATCGAGCACGAAGACACGTTGAAGGCGCTTGTGATGGCCGCCATCGACGAAAACGGTATTGGCCTGATGCTGTTTGCGATCACAACGCCGGACGGGTTGGCTACCTACAAGCAGGCCATGCTGGAGCTGGCCAGGTCGGTGAATACCTCGCAGGAAACAACACAGACAAAACCGGGAGCTTCCGCCACGCCCGCTCCCTCGGCGGCGGAAAACCATGATCGACAGGTCGTCGGTGTGTGGATGCGCCGGAGCAATTACCGCAGCAGCGGCATTTATATCGAGAACAGCAACAAATGGGCTTTTTCGGCGGACGGTCGGGTCGCCTGGGGCTCGGGGGCGGTCGTGGCCGGCGGAACAGATGCCGTTTCCATCCGTGGAGGTGGAGACAACCCGCCGGACTATGGTCGCTGGAGCACATCCGGCGACATCCTGAAGATTCAATGGGACGACGGCAGCGAAGGCGAGTGGAGTTTTTCCAGCTTCGAGTACGACGGGGCACGGTATCTGGCGCTGACCGCACGGGACGGGAGCGTCTACCGCTACCGGAAAGTGGATTGATCGAAGCTGGATTCCGCAGGATGATTCCACCGTTATCTGCTGCTAAGCTATGGGGATCGACTTTTTCAACGCGTTACCAGGAGATCCGACATGCTTACCACTCGCAAACTGCCCGTTGCCCTGCTCGCCGCCGCCGTTGCCCTGTCGCTGGGCGGCTGCGAGAAGGTGCTTGACCCCTACACCGGCCAGGAGAAGACCAGCAACACGAGCAAGAACAGCGCCATCGGCGCCGGCATTGGCGCCCTTGTGGGCTATCTGTCGGCACGGGACAAGAGCCGCCGCGACAAGCGCAAGGCCATTCTCATCGGCGCCGGCGTCGGCGGTCTGACCGGCGCCGCGGTCGGCAGCTACATGGACAAGCAGGAAGACGAGCTGCGTCAGCAGTTGCAGGGCACCGGTGTCAGCGTCACCCGCAGCGGCGACGAACTGATCCTCAACATGCCGGGCAACATCACCTTTGCCACCGATTCCTCGGCGCTGAATCCGAGCTTCCACGAGGTACTGAACTCGGTCGTGCTGATTTTGAAGAAGTTCGACAAGACCCTGATCGAGGTGGCCGGCCATACCGATTCCACCGGCTCCCGTGAGTACAACAAGAAGCTGTCCTGGCAGCGTGCCCAGAGCGTGGCCAACTATCTGGTCGATCAGGGCGTGGATTCGCAGCGCATCATCACCGTGGGTCACGGCGAGGAGCGGCCGATCGCGTCCAACAAGACCGCCGAGGGGCGGCAGCAGAACCGTCGCGTCGAACTCACGCTGATCCCGATCAAGGCCGAGCAGTAACTTTCCTTCAGGCGAACAGGCGCGCCAGTTCGGGGTCTGACAACAACTTCTGGCCGATTTCCCAGCCGAGCTGCCGATAGGCCTCGAACTGCACTTCGTCGAAGAACTGGTCCGCCGTGGTCTCATCGGGGAATTGCGGGTGCGCGCGCTTGTAGCCGTGCAGCTCGGCACTCAGTCCTTCGCAGAGCGTGGTCTTGATGTAGATCAGGGTGCCGTCCTCGTGGCCGTCGTGGTAGCGGATCGGGGTGCTGACCCAGGCCCTTTCGGCCACCGCGTAGTCACGCTCGCCCGAGGCGGGCTTTCCGGCCGGCGATAACCGCATCAGGTCCTCCCGTTTCAGCTCGACATCAATGCCGAAATCGACCCGCGCTTTCTCCAGCGCGTTGGCGAGATCATCGAAGCGATAATCGGGATCGGCGCCGGCGTCGCAGACCACGATCAGCCGGGCATGGCGACGAAACAGCTCGTACAGGGCCAGATTCTCGAAATGCCCGCCATCACTGAGCTGCAGATAGTCGGCCGTCTCGTTCAGGGACTTGCGCCGCAGAATCTCCCACAACCCCGGCTTGAGGTAATTGGCCAGCCGTTGCTGCGCCCGCTCGCTGTCCTTGTCGGGATTGTTGACCCAGTAGCCCAGACGCAGGTTGAAGACCGACATCAGCACCGAGATCAGCGGATGAATGGTCAGGCCCTTGCCGGCCACGCCTGCATCGGGGTTGGCAGCGGCACCGGAGATGGCCACGGCCGTCGGCAGCGTGATCCCGCCCTTGCAGAAATCCCGGGTCTCCAGCCAGCCGGTGGCGTTGCTGCCGCTGTAGAGAGGGCTGATGATAAAGTTGTCGCCGCCGCGACCGCGGAACTTGGCGATCTTCGATTCCACCAGGATCAGGTTGGTGTTGATCAGGTGATAGGGCACTTCCGGGTTGCCGCCCTCGGCCAGTTCATGCACGCCGGTCTGGTTGGCCTGCCGCGCCTCGTGCACCGAACGGCCGTCGAGCAGGCGAGCGATGTCGGGCATGAAGGCCTCCATCAGTCGATCGCGATAGTAGCGATGGATCGAGATGTTGTTGATCGGCAGCCACCAGGCCAGCAAGCCCCAACCCGCGGCAGCCAGCAGCAGCGCAGGGAAATAGCAATCGGGCCAGGCCGCGATCATCCGGTCCACGGCGAAATCCGCCAGCACCAGCAATCCGAGCAGCATCAGGCCCGCTCCCAGCAGCGCCTTGATCCGCGGCGGTATGATCTTCAACCAGGCTGTCTTGCTCGATTGCGTCCCCATCACCCCAAGCACCGCACCGAGCAGGGCGGAAATCGACCCTGCCTCCAGCGCCATGCCCTGCAACACGGACAACTGCAGCCAGTGGATCAGCGCCATGCCGTAGGCGATCAGCGCCAGGATCAGCGGGCGCGGAATCCAGGTTTCGAACCAGCGCCGCAGTCGATAGCCCCACAGGGCACCGCTCCGGCGCCTGCGCCCGACCTGGTGCTGCTTGCTCCGCTTAAGCCAGGCAATGGCCAGCATGTAGAGCAACTGCAGCGCCACGAATCCGACCAGCAACCAGGCGCCCAGGGAACGGAAAAACACCGAGGTGGCTTCCTGCGGATCGAACAGGCCGAAGAAATAGAAGGCGGCGAAGGCCGTCATCGCCAGCAACATCAGGCTCAGAAAACCCATCACCAGGCTGCGCAGCACGATGGAGAACAACGACCAGCCGGTGATGCCGTGCCCCGGCGTCAGGTACTTGCCGTGCTGGCGCAGGTGACGCAGCAGACTCGACTGCAGGCGGCTGCGCTCGCGGGCGGCCTCGTCGCGGGGGAAGCGGCGGCCGCGCGTACCGAAGGGAAAGTCCTCGGGGCCGACGCCCAGGGGCAGGGCTTCTTCCCCGGCGTCCCGTTGCGTAGCGTCCTCGCGCCAGCGCTCGCTCCACAACCAGCTCAGGGCACCGCCGATGTAGCCGCCACCTGAGACCGTGGACAGGTAATCGAAATGCCTGAGGCGGTCCCCGTCGGCCAGGGCCTGAGCCACGCCGAGGCAGAAGCTGGCAGAACGAATGCCGCCGCCGGAAAAGGCCAGGCCGCGAATCCGCTTGCGGTCGAAACCGGGACGACGCTGCTCCAGGTACTGCCATTCCCTTTCCAGCATGTCCTCGGCGCCGGCGTACAGCCCCGACGGCTTGTAGCGAATACAGTTTCCCATTGCGACGTCCTCCCTGTGGCATCCTCGATCAATGTCT
Source organism: Gammaproteobacteria bacterium (assembly GCA_015494335.1). GTDB lineage: Bacteria > Pseudomonadota > Gammaproteobacteria > S144-22. The sequence continues at coordinate 9,632 of WGBK01000226.1, forward strand.
GCAACCATACTCCGATCGCCACGGCCTGAAAACCGATCCACAAGGAGAAAAACTGCCATGAAGCTCACCCGAATCCTTCTCGCCAGCCTGTTGCTGTTGCTGACCGGCAACCTGCTGGCCGCTGAATACCGATCCGGCGCGGAACAGCAAACCCGCCTCTCGCTGACCGTGTACAACGCGGGCCGTGCCCTGGTGCGCGAACAGCGCAATCTCGATCTGCCGCCGGGCAGCACCCGCGTCGCACTGATGGATGTGCCACAGAAGATCCTGCCGCAAACCCTGGCCATCGACGGGCTGTCGGTGCGCGAACAGAACTACGATTTCGACCTGCTGTCGCCGCAGACCCTGCTGCAGAAGCATGTCGGCCGCTCCGTGCGCATCGCGCGCCGTTCCCGCGACAGCGGCGAAACCCTGGAATGGAAGAAGGCGCGCATCCTCGCCGTCAACGGCGGCGTGATCCTGCGCATGGAAGACGGCAGCATCGAAACCCTCGGCGCCGACAGCCGCTACCGCATCGTCTACGACGAGGTGCCGGACAACCTGCGCGAGCGGCCGACCCTGACCCTGAAACTGGAGCAACCGGCCGAAGGCCGCAAGACGGTACGACTCAGCTATCTCACCACCGGCCTGGGCTGGAGCAGCGACTATGTGCTCGAGCTGGCCCGCGACGGCCGCCAGGCCAGTCTGGTCAACTGGATCACCATCGACAACCGCAGCGGCATCGCCTTCGACCAGGCCGAGATCCAGTTGCTGGCCGGCGACCTGAATCTGGTCAACCGGCCCAGCCCGAGACGGGCCGAGAAGGTCATGATGGCCATGGCTGACAGCGCCGAACCGGCCCGCGAATCGATCGGCGGCTTCCACCTCTATAGCCTGCCCTGGAAGACCGACCTGAAACAGAACCAGAAGAAGCAGCTCAAGCTGTTCGGCCGACAGCAGATCCCGGTGCAGCGGCTGCTGCGGGATCGCGCCTGGCTCGGCGGTTATTCCTCACAAGCACAGAAAACCAAGCCCGAGCTGTTGCTGCGCTTCGACAACCGCGAACCGGCCCTGGGCCTGCCCCTGCCAGCCGGCGTGGTGCGCGTCTATGGGCAGGACAGCAAGGGCAATGCGCAATTCCTCGGCGAGGACCGCATCGGCCACACCGCTGTCAACGACGAACTCGAACTGCGCCTCGGAAAGTCCTTCGATGTCACTGTCGAACGGCGCATCACCGATCATCGTCAGATCAGCAAGAAACAGTACCGCATCACCCGCGAGATCGTCATCAACAACGGCAGCGAAAACGCACAGCAACTGAATCTCACCGACATCCTGCCCAGCCGCGACTGGTCGGTACTCTCGTCCACGGAACAGTGGATCAAGCGCTCGCCGGAAGAACTCGGCTTCGATCTGACTCTGGCCCCGAAAACCCGCAAGCGCATCGAGTACCGTATGGAGATCCGCCAGCCCTGATGCGCCTGCCGCCGCTGATCGAGGGTCGCCTGATCCGCCGCTACCAGCGATTTCTTGCCGATGTCGAGCTTGCCGACGGACGGCGTATCACCGTCCATACCCCGAACACCGGGCGCATGCGAGGTCTCACCGACCCAGGCAATCGCCTGTGGCTGCGCGATTCCGCAAATCCGAAACGCAAGTACCGATACAGTTGGGTGCTGGTGGAAACGCGCCAGGGTGTTCTGGTCGGCATCGACACCCAGCTCAGCAACCCGCTGGTACGCGAAGGCATCGAAAAAGGCATGATCGCCGAACTGCAGGGCTATCAGCACCTGCGCGAAGAGGTTCGCTATGGCAGCGAGAACAGCCGCATTGACCTGCTGCTCGAGGACGAAGAAAGGGGTCGCTGTTATATCGAGGTCAAGAATGTCACCCTGGTCGAGAACGGCATTGCGCAGTTTCCCGACGCGGTGACCGAACGCGGGCGCAAGCACCTGCGCGAACTGGCGCGCAGGGCACAGGCCGGCGATCGTGCCGTGGTGTTGTTCTGTGTCCAGCGGGGCGACGCCGAGCGCTTTCGTCCGGCCGATCATATCGACAGGGAATACGCCCGTAACCTGGCGGAGGTGGTACAGCAGGGAGTGCAAGCCCTGGCCTATGCGGCCCGGGTTTCGATCGAGGAGATACGGCTGAACCGGTCGTTGCCGGTGGAGATCCTCAAGCCACGGTGAACTGACCCATCATGCCGCGATCCTCGTGCTCGAGGATGTGGCAATGGAACATGTAGGGCGCATCGGCGGTGGTGGTGTAGTGTTCGAAGCTCAGCAGCAGCCGTACTGTTTCGCCGGGGCCGAGACGCACCGTATCCTTGTAACCGCGTTCCCAGTCTTCCACGAGGCTGGCGTTGCCATTGCGATCGAGGATTTCGAAATGGGTACCATGGACATGGAAGTTATGCAGCATGTCCATGCGATTGACGACCTCCCAGATCTCGACCCGTCCCCTCGGAACGCTCAGATCGATGCGGTTCATGTCCATCGATTTCCCATTGATGGTAAAGCGGCCACGCATCATGCCGAATACGAAGCTGCGCGTCGTCGCCCCGGCCGGGTCCAGGTGCGTCAGGCTGGTCAGCACATCGGCTACGGTTTCGGAGGATCCTCCGCTGGTCTGCACATCCAGCGTCAGTAGCCGCGCATCGGCGTCGGCCCGGTTGAGCAGGTAGAGCATCTCGCCGGCATCGTTGCGCAGATCCACCAGGATCTCGGCCCGTTCGCCGGGCGTCAGGCGCAGCCGGGTCAGCGCCACGGCGTTCTCCGTCAGGCCGCCATCGGTGGCGATCTGGCGGAAGCTGCGGCCATCGCTGAAGGCCAGATCGTATTCCCGGGCATTGGAACCGTTGAGAATGCGCAGGCGGACCTCCTTCGGCGGCAAGGCCACACCGGCATCGAGGGTACCGTTGACCCGGTAGTGGTCGCCCTGGAAACCCCGCATGGCCTCCATCATTGCCAGACTGTAGTCGAAACTGCCGTCGGCATTGAAGCGCCGATCCTGCAGGATCAGCGGGATATCGTCCACGCCCCAGGCGGAAGGCAGGTTCAGCGCGTCACTGACCTCGTCTTCGATCAGCAGCAGGCCTGCCAGTCCCATCTGCACATGACGGCCGGTCACGCCCTCCTTGTGCGGGTGGAACCAGTTCATCGAGGCCCCCTGAACGATGTCGAACTCGGCCATCCAGGTCTCGCCTGGTGCGATCTCCTGGTGCGGACCGCCATCCATCGGTCCCGGCAGCTTCATGCCGTGCCAATGCAGCGTGGTGGTCTCGGGCAGGCGGTTCACCACCTGCATGCGCGCCCGATCACCCTTGCGCAGGCGCACCGCTGGGCCGAGGAAAGCACCGTTGATACCCCAGGTCGTGGTATCCAGGCCATCGAGGAAACGCGAGACGCCACTCTGAAGCTCCAGCATGACATCCCGGGTACCCAGGGCCGGATTGGCCTGCCCCTCGATCAGAGGGGGTATCGCCAGGGCACGATACCCTGTTGCCGTGCCGTTGCCGCCACTGCCGGTTCCACCACCTGTTCCGCCTCCGGTTCCTGTACCGCTTCCTGTCCCGCTACCACCGCCAGTAGCACCGGCATCCGGGTCGGCAGGTGTGGTCGTTTCGGAGCATGCGGAAAGCCCGCTCAACAGCAGGGCGCCGGAGCCGGCGAGGAAGGTGCGTCGTTTCATGGGAGGTGTATGTCGTCGAAGGGGCCTCAATGATAGGCCCGCTGACCGCCATGACAACGCCGCCAATCCCGTAAAAAACGTTTTTGGTCAGTTTTTCCCAAGCTCTTCGAGATCCCGGAAATGCTCCAGCGCCGCCGGGTTCGCCAGCGCGCCGAGGTTCTGTACCGGGCGGCCGTGCACCACGTCGCGCACCGCGAGTTCGACGATCTTGCCGGACTTGGTGCGGGGGATCTCGGGCACCTGGATGATCTTCGCCGGTACATGGCGGGGCGTGCATTTCTCGCGCACGGTCCGACGGATCTTCTGTTGCAGCTCGTCATCGAGCTGCTGGCCCTCGCGCAACACCACGAACAGCACCACGCGCACATCGTTGTCCCAGTCCTGGCCGATCACCAGCGCTTCGAGCACTTCGTCGAGCTGCTCGACATGGCGGTAGATCTCGGCGGTGCCGATGCGCACGCCGCCGGGGTTCAGCGTGGCGTCGGAACGGCCGAAGATGATCATGCCGCCGTGACGCGTCAGGCAAACGAAGTCTCCATGGTGCCAGACATTGGGGAAGCGCGCGAAATAGGCCCGGTGGTACTTGCTGCCGTCCTCGTCGCCCCAGAAACACAGCGGCTGCGACGGAAAGCCCTGCACGCAGACCAGTTCGCCCTTCTGTTCGATCACGGGCTGACCCTCGGCATCGAACACCTGCACATCCATCCCGAGCCCGCGGCACTGGCTCTCGCCGCGATAGACCGGCAGGATCGGGCAGCCGAGCACGAAACAGGAAACGATATCGGTGCCGCCGGAAATGGAGGCCAGGTTCAGATCCCGCTTGATCGAGCGATAGACGAAATCGAAGGCTTCCGGAGCCAGCACCGAGCCGGTGGAGCAGAGGGTGTTCAGGGATTGCAGGCGGTGCGTCCGCATCGGCTCGATGCCCGCCTTCCTCATCGCGTCGATGTACTTCGCCGAGGTGCCGAACAGGGTGAAATCCTGGTCGTCGCAGTAGTCCCACAGCACCCGGCCGTCGGGGTAAAAGGGCGAACCGTCGTAGAGCATGGCCGAGGCGCCGGAAGCCAGCACGCTGACCAGCCAGTTCCACATCATCCAGCCGCAGGTGGTGAAGTAGAAGACCCGGTCGCCGGGGCGGATATCGCTGTGCAGGCGGTGCTCCTTCAGGTGTTGCAGCAGCACGCCGCCGACCTTGTGGGTGATGCACTTCGGCTTGCCGGTGGTGCCCGAGGAATAGAGGATGTAGAGCGGATGGTTGAAGGGCGTCGGCTCGAACTCGATGTCGCCCGCGTGGGGTGTTTGCAACAGTTCCGACCAGAGGCGACCCGTCGCCTCGCCCGCAACACCGGCCAGCGTCACCTCGACGGTTTCCAGCAACGACGGCAGGCCTTCGCGGATGGCCTGGGCCTTGTCCCGCACCTCGATGACCTTGCCGTTGTAGAAGTAGCCGTCGGTAACGAACAGCAGTTTCGGCTCGGTCTGGCCGAAACGGTCGAGCACCGACTCGACGCCGAAGTCCGGCGAGGTCGAGGTCCAGACCGCGCCGAGGCTGGTGGCCGCCAGCATCGCCACCACCGTTTCCGGCATGTTGGGCAGGCAGGCGGCTACGCGGTCACCCGAACGCAGGCCCAGCTTGCGCATCCAGGCGGCCACGGCGGCCACCTGTCGATACAGCTCGTCGAAGCTCAGCGCATACTCGACCCGGTCCTCGGCGCGAAAATGCAGGGCCGTGGCATCCCCCCGGTGGCGCAGCAGGTTCTCGGCAAAGTTGAGCCGCCCCTCGGGAAACCATTGCGCATGCTCGATGTCATCGCCATCAACCAGCGTCAGCGGCCCCGGCTCGCCGATGACCTCGCAGTACTCCCACAACAGGCGCCAGAAGGCCTCGCGGTCCTCCACCGACCAGCGATGGAGAGCATGGTAATCCCCGAACGCCCGACCGCTCCGCCCCGCGGCCCTGGCCATGAAATCGGTAATGGCGGCACGCTCGATGCGCGCTTCGGAAGGCGTCCACAGGGGCTGGTCAGTCATGGCAATCGCTCATCAAAAAAATGAATTGTGACAGGAGCCGGTTTACAGGAATAATAACCGAATCTTATGAAGGTAGAAGGAGGCCAAACGATGGAAATACAGATTCTCGTCGCGGATATTACGCAGTGTGAAACCGACGCCATCGTCAACGCGGCCAATGAAAGCCTGCTCGGCGGTGGCGGCGTGGACGGGGCGATTCACCGTGCCGCCGGCCCCGAACTGCTGCGCGAATGCCAGCGCATCGGTGGCTGTCCCACCGGCCAGGCGCGCATCACCGGCGGATATGCCCTGCCGGCGCGGCATGTCATCCACACCGTTGGTCCGGTCTGGCGCGGCGGCAGTAACCAGGAAGCCGAGCTGCTGGCCTCCTGCTACCGCGAAAGCCTGCGTCTGGCCGACGAGCACGGCTTGCGCAGCGTGGCCTTTCCGGCCATCTCCTGCGGCGTTTACGGCTACCCGCTGGACCAGGCCTGCCGCATCGCCGTCGATACCGTGCGCGAGATCGAAAAGCTGCTGCGCCATGTCGAGGAAGTGCAATTCGTCTGTTCCAGCAACGAGATCGCCGAGCTGTACCGGCGTATGCTGGGCCTGCGCGCCGCCTGAAACGGCTTGAGTCCGGCCCGCACCCGCATCCTCCAGTCCCAGCGTCAGCCCCTGCCGCAGCCCTGGCTGGAGGATTGCCTGCGCTCGGTGCGCGACTGGGCCGGGGAGCGCGGCTACGAATACCGTTTCATCGGCAATGAATTCTTCGGCATCCTGCCGTCGGAGCTGCAACCCCTGGCGGACTCGCAAGCGGTCATCGCCAGTGATCTCGCGCGCCTGCGCTGGCTGCAGCACTACCGCGAACGAACCGGCGACCGGGTGCTGTGGCTGGATGCCGATGTGCTGGTGTTCGACCCGCAAGGCTTCGAGCTGCCCGATACCGCCTGCGCGGTCGGCCGCGAGGTCTGGATCGACCATGACCGCCGGGGCCGGATCAAAACCTGGCGCAAGGTACACAATGCCTTCCTGATGTTCGCCGAGGGCGACTCCCTGCTCGATTTCTACGCCGACAGCGCCGAACGGCTGTTGCGCCTCAACCCCGGACCCAAGCCGCCGCAGTTCATCGGCCCGAAGCTGCTCACCGCCCTGCACAGCCTGTCCGCCTTTCCGGTACTCGAGAGCGCCGCCATGTTCAGCCCCTTGCTGCTGCGCGACCTGCTCGGCGAGCCGGAGGCGGCAGGGGCCATCGAATGCTTCGAAAAACATTCGGTGGCCCCACCGGCGGCAGCCAACCTCTGCAGTTCCTCTATCGAGCGCGGCGACCTCGACAACCTGCGGATGCAACAGGCCATCGAACGCCTGCTGCAACAGCGAGGGCTCAGGCCCCGATAACGCCCCGGCGCAGCTGGTCGCGTTCGATGGACTCGAACAGCGCCTTGAAATTGCCCTCGCCGAAGCCCTCGTCGCGCTTGCGCTGGATGAATTCGAAGAACAGCGGCCCGACCAGGGTTTCCGAGAAGATCTGCAACAGCAGGCGCGGGTCGCCGTCCCGGGTACTGCCATCGATCAGAATGCCTCGCGACTGCAATTCTTCCACCGGCTCGCCGTGTCCCGGCAGGCGCTCCTCGAGCATCTCATAGTAGCTGTCCGGCGGCGGCGTCATGAAGCGCATGCCGCGCGCCTTCAAGGCATCCCAGCTGGCCAGCAGATCGTCGGTGTAGAGGGCAATATGCTGGATACCCTCGCCGTTGTACTGCATCAGGAACTCCTCGATCTGCCCCGGTCCCTGGGAGGCTTCCTCGTTGAGGGGGATGCGGATGCGCCCGTCCGGCGCCGTCATCGCCTTCGAGCGCAGGCCCGTGTACTCGCCCTTGATGTCGAAATGGCGCAGCTCGCGGAAATTGAACAGCCGCTCGTAGAAATCGCTCCAGAAGGCCATGCGCCCGCGGTAGACATTGTGGGTCAGGTGATCGATGGTCCGGAAGCCGCAGCCAACCGGGTGGCGTTCCACGCCGGGCAGCCATTCGAAGTCGATATCGTAGATGGAGCCGCCGTCCCGATAGCGGTCGATCAGGTAGATCGGTGCTCCGCCGATGCCCTTGATCGCTGGCAGACGCAGCTCCATCGGCCCGGTCGGAATCTCCAGCGGTTGCGCGCCGCGTTCCAGCGCGCGCTCGTAGGCCTGGTGCGCATTGCGCACGCGGAAGGCCATGCCACAGGCCGAAGATCCGTGCTCCTGGGCAAAATACCAGGCCAGGCTGCGCGGCTCGCGATTGAGTATGAAGTTGATGTCGCCCTGGCGGTACAGAGACACATCCTTGGAACGGTGACGCGCCACCTCGCTGAAGCCGAGCATCTCGAATACCGGCTCCAGGGTATTCGGCTGCGGGGCCGCGAATTCCACGAACTCGAAGCCGTCCAGCCCCATCGGGTTGTCGAAACGATCTGCCATCGGGGTTCTCCTCGGTTGAACGATAGAAACCAATCTATCGCAGATCACGGGAGAAATGACGGCTTTATCCGTTGTATCCGGCCAGACTATGCAGTATTTTGAATCTATTCCAGTCTTGTATGCAGGAAAGTTGCATGATCGAACTCGATCGCCAGGACCGTCTGTTGCTGCGCACCCTGATGAAGGACGGACGCGCCACCCTCGCCCGCCTCTCCGAGGCGGTGGCGCTGTCACCGACCCAGTGTGCCCGCCGCATGGCACGGCTCGAAGAGGCCGGCCTGATTGCCGGCTACCAGGCGCTGATTGACCGCCAGGCGGCCGGGTTCGGTGTGCTGGCACTGGTGCAGGTATCCCTGGAGCGACAGGGGGAAAGCCACTCCCAGGCGTTTCAGCAGGCGGTGCGGGATCTGCCCGAGGTGGTGGAATGCCTGTTGCTGACCGGCGATGCGGATTACCAGTTGCGGGTGGTCGAGCGCGATCTCGACAGCTACGCGGAATTCGTCACCCACCGCTTGATGCGCCTGCCCGGCGTCGCCCACATCCGCAGCAGCATCGCCCTGCGCGAGGTCAAGCGCGAGTGCGGGCTACCCCTGTGACGGCAGCCGCCGGGAACGCCATTTCTCGGCCTCGATATAGATCCGCTTGACCGACGGAAAGCGTTGCTTGATGCGCTGATCGATGGCGGCGATGATGTTCTCGACCTGATCGGCGCTGATCGAATCGTCGAAATCCACGCTCAGGGTGGCCAGGACATCGTCCGGCCCCAGGTGCATGGTCAGCACCTCGTTGACATGATCAATGTGATCGATGGATTGCAGAATCTCGCGGATACCCTGCACGGTGGCGCAATCGGCACTCTCGCCGATGAGCAGGCTCTTGGTCTCGTAGGCCAGCCAGGAGGCGGTGCCGAACAGGATCAGCCCGATCAGGATCGAGGCAATGGCATCGAAAGCGAGAAGGCCGGTGTATTCGGTCAGGGAAATACCCACCAGGGCCACCAGCAGGCCCAGCATGGCCGCGCTGTCCTCGAACAGTACCACGAAGGTCGACGGGTCCTTGGCCTCGTGCACGGCTTCGAGGTAACTCATGCTGCCCTTCTGCACGCGGAATTCCTTCAAGGCGAAAAACCAGGCCGCGCCCTCGAACAGCATCGCCAGCCCCAACACCACATAGTTGACCAGCGGATCGGTGATCGGCTCGGGATGCTGCAGATTCTTGATCCCTTCGTAGATGGAGATACCACCGCCGAGGGCAAAGATCAGCATCGCCACGACGAAACTCCAGAAATAGACCTCGCGCCCGTAACCGAAGGGAAACTCGTCATCGGCCGGCCGTTCGGCCCGTTTCATGCCGTAAAGCAGCAGGAACTGGTTGCCGGTGTCCACCAGCGAATGGATACCTTCCGACAGCATGGCCGAGGAACCGGTAAAGGCCGCGGCGACGAACTTGGTGACCGCGATCAGCGTATTGCCGGCCAGCGCGGCGAAGATGACTTTCTTCGAGCCCGAGGACATGATTCTGCATCCGTGAAAAAAGTCGAGAGTGCCACGGCCGGGGCCGGCTCGCAATGCACGGACTCCGGTTCCGCGGCATGCCGGTACGGTCATGGCGCAAACGCAAGCATCCCCGTATCATCCGCGCGATGATTTCCTGCGATGTACTGATCCTCGGCGCCAGCGCCTCGGGCCTGCTCTGTGCCGCCGAAGCGGCGAAGCGCGGGCGTCGGGTCATCGTCATCGACCATGCGAAACAGGCCGGCATGAAGATCCTGATGTCCGGCGGCGGGCGCTGCAACTTCACCAATCTCGAGGTTTCCGCCGAGCACTACCTCTCCGACAACCCCCATTTCTGCAAGTCGGCGCTGAGCCGCTTCACGCAATGGGATTTCATCGCCCGGGTTTCCGCCCGGGGCATCGAGTGGGAAGAACGCCGGCACGGGCAGCTGTTCTGCCGCGACAGCGCCGAGCAGATCCTCGACCTGCTGCTGGAAGACTGCGAGCAACAGGGCGTGGAGATCCGTCTGAACACCGCCATCGCCGAGGCCTCCGACATCCGCCACGGCCCGCAGGGCTTTGACATCGCCAGCAGCCGGGGGCGCTTTCGCAGCCGCTCCCTGGTGGTGGCCAGCGGCGGCCTTTCCTTCCCCCGCGTCTGCGCCTCGCCGATCGGTTACCGCATCGCCGAGGCCTTCGGCCATGCCATCGTGCCGACGCGCCCCGGACTGGTCCCCCTGACCCTGCAGCCCGAGGACAAGCGACGACTCGCCCCCCTTTCCGGCATCGCCGTGGACAGCCGGGTCGAGAATGAACGCGCCGGCTTCCACGAAAACCTGCTGTTCACCCACCGCGGCCTCAGCGGCCCGGCGATCCTGCAGATCTCATCCTGGTGGCGACCCGGCGAGGCCATCGACATCGACCTGTTGCCGGAGCTGGACCTGCTGCCCTGGCTGCTCGAACAGCGCGAGCGACAACCCGCGACCCGTCTGCGCAACCTGCTGCACGGGCTATTGCCGAAGCGACTGCTGGAAACCCGTATCGACGAGCGGGATCTGAACCGCCCGCTGCAGGAACAGGGCCGCGCATCCCTGCAGCGCATCGCGCAGCAACTGCAACACTGGAATCTTCGCCCTGGCGGCAGCGAGGGGTATCGAACGGCCGAAGTGACAGTGGGCGGCGTGGACACGCGGGAACTGTCGTCGAGAACCCTGGAATCGCGGCGCCAGCCGGGGCTGTATTTCATCGGCGAGGTGGTCGACGTGACCGGCTGGCTCGGCGGTTACAACTTCCAGTGGGCCTGGTCCTCGGGCTGGGCGGCGGGGCAGGCCTGCTGACCCGGCCCCGCGATGCTCAACCGCAGCGGGTCAGCTGCTCGCGGAAGCGGCTCAGAAAGTCCTCCAGCGGAAGGGGTTTGCTGTAGAGATAGCCCTGCTCGATATGGCAACCCGCTTCGAGCAGGAAGTCGTGCTGATCCCCGGTTTCGACGCCCTCGGCCACCAGTTCGAGGTCGAGGCTCCGCCCCAGCGCAATGATGGCACGTATGATGGCCTGATCGTTGGCGTCACCGGGAATATCGCGCACGAAGGACTGGTCGATCTTGAGCCGGCTCAGGGGCAACAGCTTCAGGTAGGCCAGGGACGAATAACCGGTGCCGAAATCATCGATGGCAATCGACACGCCCATCTCGCGCAAGCGGCGGAATTCCCCGACGCGGGCCTGCGGATCGTCCATCAACAGGCTCTCGGTGATCTCCACCTCGATGCGATCCCCGGCGCAATCGTAGCGTTTGAGCAGGAAACCGATGGGTTCCACCAGTCCCTGTTCCCGGTAACTTCGATTGGACAGGTTGACCGAAATACGCGGCAGGCTCACCCCGCGGGTTTCGCAATCGCGGATATCCTCGAGCACGCGCTTGAGCACCCAGTGATCGATGCGGCTGATCTGACCGGTCTCCTCAGCCACCGGGATGAACTCGCCGGGCGGCACCAGACCACGCTCGGGATGACGCCAGCGCACCAGCGCCTCGGCCCCGACCAGGCGCCGGCCTGGGAAGTCCCATTGCGGCTGGTAGTGGATCTCGAACTCGCCGTTTTCGATGGCCTTGCCCAGTTCCTGCTCCAGTTGTACCCGGCGCTCGGCCCAGCGGGTCAGCTCCGGCGTGTAGAACTGGAACTGGTTGCGGCCACCCGACTTGGCCTTGTACATCGCCGAGTCGGCATTGCGCAGCAGGCTCTCGGTATCCCCGGCATCGTCGGGGTAGAGGGTAATGCCGATGCTCATCTGCACCGACAGTTCGATGTCGTCGATGACGAAAGGCTCGGCCAGGCTTTCGATCAACTGCATCGCCACCCGGTTGGCGGCATGCAGACTCTCGTTGAGGGCAACCACGGCCACGAACTCGTCGCCGCCGAGGCGGGCCAGCAGATCCTCCTGCCGAATCGCTTCCTTGAGACGCCGGGCGACCATCACCAACAGGCGGTCGCCGAAGCTGTGCCCGTAGGAATCATTGACATGCTTGAAGCCGTCGAGATCGATGAACAGCAATGCCAGCTTGCCCCTGGCGCGGTCTGTCTCGCTCATCATTTCCGCCAGGCGCAATTGCAGCAGCGCCCGGTTCGGCAGTTGGGTCAGCTGGTCGTACAGGGCCTGTCGCTCCAATTGGCGCTGCGCCTTGTGCCTTTCGCTGATGTCCCGCGCCAGCGCCACCACCACCCGACGATCTCCGAGATCGACCCGCTTGGCGCTGATCTCCACCGGGATATCCTCGCCGGAAGGCCGCTCGACCAGAGCCTCGAACACCAGCCCCTCGTCCTGCCGGTCCAGGCTGCGCACCAGTTCCAGCCAGTCCATGCCGTCGATATCCCGCAGAAGCCGTCTTGCACGGGCGCCGACCAGGCGTTCCCGCGGCTCGCCGGTCAGCTCCACCGCCGACTGGTTGACTTCGAGCACGCGCCGGGTTGAAGGATCGATCAGGAACAGGCTGTCGCGGCTCTGGTCGATCTGCAGCTTGAACAGGTTCAAGGCCTGTTTCGCCTGCTCGCTTTGCTGTTGATACTGGAGAAATTCCTCGCGCATCACATTGAGGGCATCGACCAGTTCGTCGATCTCGTCCACGCCCCGGTGCGGCGCGCGTTCGTCGAGCCGCAGCGGTTGCCCGAGGTTGTGGCTCTTGAGGTTCAAGGCATAGCGGACGATACGACCGAGATGGCGTCCCACGAGGCGATAGAAGATGTAGAAGATGAACAGCGATACCAGCAGGGTCTTGATCGCCTGGCTCACCGAGATGACCGCAATCTTCTCGACCAGGCGCTGCCACAGGTGGCTCAGCGTGAACTGCACGCTCAATTCGCCAAGGTCGATCCGCCGGCCGCGATACTCGTAGGACAGGGGCCAGCGGTGGGTGATGCTGCGCCCCGCAGACGGGGTTCCACTGAAGGCGAGGATCTTGCCGTCCTTGCGCAGCTCGACATACTGGGCATCGGGCAGTTTGTTGATGCCGTCGAGCTGGATCTGCAGGCTCTCCGGATCGATGACCCAGAGCGAATTGACGATGCCCTCCCTGTAGCTGCGCTCGACCAGCTGCGCGGTATTCTCGATGTCGCGAATGCCGTTGCGATAGTCGAGATAGAGCTGGATGCCGGTGAGCATGGTGATTACC
>WGBK01000227.1 GCA_015494335.1 Gammaproteobacteria bacterium
AGGCCGAACACCGGCTTGCCGCCTACTGGAACGCCTACCGGCTGCGTCTGCTGGAAGCCCTCGGCAATGACTACGAAAAGCTGCGCCATTTTGCCGGTGACGAGCATTTCGAAAAGCTGATCCTCGACTACATCGCCGAACACCCCTCCCGTCACCGTTCGATCCGCTGGGTTGGTCAGCAGTTGCCGGCTTTCCTGAAGGAACGGAACGAGGAAGTCCTGGCCGAACTGGCCGAATTCGAATGGTCACTGGGGCTTTGCTTCGATGCACCGGAGGCCGAACACTTGGTCGGACTCGAGGATATGGCAACGATCGCCCCCGAAGACTGGCCAGGCCTGCGCTTTCGTTTCGATCCCTCGCTGCGCTGGGTCGATCCCTGGTGGAATGTCGTGCCCCTGTGGCAAGCCCTGGAAGCCGGCGAAGAACCGCCCCGGACCACTCGCGGCGATTACCCGATACGCTGGCTGCTGTGGCGCAGGGATCAGGATCTGCACTGGCGCTCGCTCGAAGCGGACGAGGCCTGGGCCATCGAAGCCGCCGTCGAGGGCAGCAACTTCGCCGAGCTCTGCGAAGGTTTGCTGGAATGGCATTGCGAGGACCAGGTCGCCGTGCAGGCCGCCGGCTTTCTCAAGCAGTGGCTGCACGACGGCCTGGTCAGCGAGCTGATTCGCGTCTAGCCGCGGATCTCCGCCATCGCCCGCTCGACGCGCTCGGCATACTCGCCATCGGCTCGCGCGAACTGTTCCAGCATGCGCCGCTGTACCGATTCACTGGCCTGCACCAGCCCATCGGCAATGGCCCGTGCCAGGGACTGCCGCTGGCCCTCGTCCATCAGGCGGAACAGGTCACCAGCCTGGCTGTAGTGGTCCTCGTCTTCAGTCAGGCCGTGACGACCTACCCAGGCTTCCTGCTCCAGCGGCATCGGCGGTTCGGCAACCCCGGGGTCCGGTACCGGCGCTCCTTCGTTGATACGATCGTTCGGATAGAAATTGACCGTACTGTCCTGGTTGGTACCGCCATGCATCGGACAGCCCGCCATCGCACCATCGCGCTGGTAATGATGCACCGGACAGCGCGCCGCATTCACCGGCAACTGGTTGGCATTCACGCCGACCCGGTAGCGATGGGCATCCTGGTAGGCCAGCAGGCGCCCCTGCAGCATCTTGTCCGGCGAGGCACCGATACCGGGCACCAGGTTGCTGGGCGCGAAACAGGCCTGTTCGGTTTCGGCGAAGTAGTTCTCCACGTTGCGGTTGAGCTCAAGCTGCCCGACCTCGATCAGCGGAAAATCCGCATGGGGCCAGATCTTGGTCAGATCGAAGGGGTTGATGGGATAGTCCCGTGCCTGTTCCTCGGTCATGATCTGCACATGGGCTGTCCAGCTCGGATAATCGCCGCGGTCGATGGCTTCGACCAGGTCCTGCTGGGCGCCGAAGGGCGATGCCGAGGCGGCCTGCTCCGGGGTCAGGTTGCGTATGCCCTGGTTGGTCTTGAAATGCCACTTGAACCAGAAACGCTCGCCCCCGTCGTTCCAGAAGCTGAAGGTGTGCGAGCTGAAGCCGTGCATGTGCCGGTAGCTGGCCGGAATCCCGCGATCGGACATCAGTATCGTGACCTGGTGCAGGGATTGCGTATGGTTGGCCCAGAACTCGTACATGGCCGCCGGATCCGACAGGTTGGTACGCGGATTCTTCTTCTGCGAATGGATGAAATCCGGGAACTTGATGGCATCGCGCAGGAAGAATACCGGGGTATTGTTGCCCACCATGTCGTAATTGCCCTCGGCGGTATAGAACTTGAGTGCAAAGCCGCGCGGATCGCGGGCGTAGTCGCTGGAATCCTGGCCGCCGCCCACGGTGGAGAAACGGGCAAATACCTCGGTCTGCTGCCCCTCGCGCTGCAGGAAATCGGCGATCGTGTAGTCGCTGAGGGAACGGGTCAGGGTGAAGCGGCCATAGGCGCCGGTGCCGCGGGCGTGTACCACCCGCTCGGGGATTCGCTCCCGGTTGAAATGGGCCAGTTTCTCGAAGGTGTAGTGGCTGTCCCAGGTCAGCGGCCCGCGTTCTCCGGCGCTGATGCTGTTGTCGTCGTCGGGAACCGGCGAACCGGTAGCGGTGGTGAGAATGTTTTTCTGCTTCATGATCTTCTCCGGTGATTGTTGAGCAAGGATCCGGGGCAATCCCGGGCCTGGAGAAGATCCTGAAGGATCAGGATTGATTTGTATAAACGATTGTTTCTATTTTATAAATCGTTATTAACGATAATAAAATCAAGGAGCGGCCCATCAATCATCACTGCCACGCGGCAATGTCGGCTGGATGCTTTCGATAGCGTCCATGTCGACCAGATCCCAACCCGCCACATGGCGGTAGATGCGCTTGCGCTGCTGCGGATAGTCGGCGACATCCTGTGGCAGGCGTTGGCCGAATACCAGCAACACAAGGATTTCGCTGCCCGTATTGACCACGCTGTGCGCGGCCTGTCCCGCCGGCAGACCGATGAAATCGCCACATCCCAACGGAAACACCTCTCCATTGATCATCGCCTCGCCCGATCCGGCCAGCACGAACACGCATTCCTCCTCGTGCCAGTGCATGTGATATTCCGTGGCCTCGCGCCCCGGTTCCAGCTCGACCCGGTGTACACCCAGGTGTTTCAAGCCCACCGCATCGCCGAGGGACTTGCTCAGGCGCACTGCATTGGGATTGAGAAAATGCGTCTTGGTCTTGCCCGACATCTTGTCGATGTCTTGCGCCTTCAGCAGCCAGGGTATGGATTTCATGGTTTTGTCCTCCATCGATTCATGCGGCCAGCCAGCCCAGCCGTTCCAGGGTCCAGTACAGACCCATGACGGCGATGCCCAGGGAACCGGGAATCACTACCCAGCGCCGGTACAGGCGCTCGTTGCCGCGCAACCAGAAAACCGCGGCAAAGGCGAGCAGGATAACGGCCAACTGCCCCAGTTCGACACCGATGTTGAAGGAAATCAGCGCGGTGACGAATTCGTTTTCCGGCAATCCCAGCTCGGTCAGCACGCCGGCGAACCCCATCCCGTGCAGCAGACCGAACAGGAATACGATGACCACACGCCAGGAATGCAATTCGCGGGTCAGCAGGTTCTCGATACCGACATAGGCGATGGACAGCGCAATCGCTGGCTCCACCAGGGTCGAAGGCAGCTGGATGTAGCCGTAGATGGACAGTGCCAGAGTGATGCTGTGGGCCACGGTGAAGGCCGTCACCTGCCACAGCAGGGGCTTGAGCCTGCGCGACAGCAGGAACAGCCCGAGCACGAACAGAATATGGTCCAGCCCCTTGGGCAGGATATGGATGAAACCCAGCTCCAGGTAGTCGGCTGCTACCTCTGTCCAGTTGCGTGGCACGATACGCGAATCCAGAGGATAGACCGACGAGGTTTCGCCCCTGGTGAGCCAGTAGCTGACCGGTTCCTGCTGGCCCGGCTGCTCGAAGCTGACCACGGCATCGCCATAGTCCGCGGCATAGCTCCAGCGGGCGCGGTTGGCGCCGCTCGGAATTTCCGAGCGGTAGCGTATTCGCGACTTGCGCGAAAGGCGCGGATCCCCGACTTCGGGCACCTCGATGCCCTCGTAGCGCCATTGCACCGACCGCCAGTCTTCCTCCGCAGTGGCGAACTCGAGTTTCAGGCCACGGGCGTAGATCGGCGCGAATTCCGCAAAGCGTTGCCGCAGGGCTTCGGGCGGGAGTGCGCGCAGACGCCGGTATTCGTCAGCGCGCGGGGAGTCGTCGGTATTCTTGTGGGCCGGACCGATGCCAGCGAGCAGGGCCTCGGCATTGGTTTCAATGAGCAGCTTGACGCCGCCGTCAGGCGAGAAGGATACTGAGACCAGCGCCGGCCGAAGCTGGTGCGCCTGAGCGGTTCCCAGCAGCCCGAAAGCCAGCCACAGCAGGATCACCCAATGCATTTTTCCTACAAGCTTGTTCACGTTTTTCTTCTGGTTGCGGGATGGTGGTGGAACTCGGCTCTCGCCCACGACTTCTGGCTTGAGGCTCACCCATTCTATACGCCGGTCGGCAAGCCTGTCGATCTGAGCATCCATGTCGGCGCCGATTTCGTCGGCGACAGCCTGCCCAATATCCGCAACTGGTACGACGACTTTTCCCTCTACCTGCC
>WGBK01000228.1 GCA_015494335.1 Gammaproteobacteria bacterium
ACGAATTGGGTGCAAGAGCCGGGCAAGGCGACGGAAGGCTGATCGCAACGGGATTTTTCGCTTGAAATCCCCGTGGCTTGAGTAGAGAATCGGCCGGTCGATGGCTGTCGGACAGGGATCGGCCGGAGTGACGCCCTGTCGGGACACGCACTGCCGTCGCCAAAAGGTTTTCCGTATCCGGACCGTGGATCACTGCCCGGATCGACCCATAACAAACAATCCATTCGAGGAGAGCACTCTATGAATCGTCGTGACATCCTGAAAACCGGCGTTGCCGCCGCACTGGGTACCGCCGGTGCCGCCGTTTCCGCGCCGGCCATCGCCAAGAAGCGCATCGAAATCAACATGGTATCCACCTGGCCGCGCGACTTCCCCGGTCTGGGTACCGGCGCGCAGCGTTTCGCCAAGAGACTGGAAGACATGTCCGGCGGTCGCTTCAAGGTCAACTACTTCGCCGCCGGCGAGCGCGTCAAGGCCTTCGACTCCCTCGACGAGGTGGGTTCCGGTAACGCGCAGATGTTCCACGGCGCCGACTACTACTGGAAGGGCAAGCACCCGGCCATGGCCTACTTCACCGCCGTGCCCTTCGGCCTGACTTACAACGAGTTCACCGCCTGGTACAAGTTCGGTGGCGGCGAGGCGCTGCATGACGAGGTGGCCGGGCAGTTCGGCATCAAGGGCCTGCCCTGCGGCAACACCGGTGTGCAGATGGGCGGCTGGTTCCGCAAGGAGATCAACAGTGCCGACGACCTCAAGGGCCTGAAAATGCGTATTCCGGGCCTGGGCGGCGATGTCATGGCCAAGCTTGGTGCCTCCCCGGTATCCCTGCCCGGCGGTCAGATCTACGAGAACCTGGTATCCGGTTCCCTCGATGCCACCGAGTGGGTCGGTCCCTGGAACGATTACTTCATGAAGTTCTACGAAGCCGCCAAGTACTACTACTACCCGGGTTTCCACGAGCCGGGCGCTTCCCTGTCCATCGGCATGAACCGCAAGTGGTGGGACGGTCTGTCGAAGAGCGATCAGATGATGATCCGCGCTGCCGCCGAGCAGGAAAACAACACCATGATGGGCGAGTACAACGCCAACAATGGTGCCTACCTGAAGAAGCTGGTCAACGAGCAGGGCGTCAAGCTGCGCAAGTTCAGCGACGACATCTACGACAGCTTCGGCGAAGCCTCGGCCGAGGTGTTTGCCGAGGTGCAGGCTCATTCCAAGCTGGCGAAGAAGGTCCACGAGAGCTTCCTCAAGGCGCGCAAGGATGTCGGCGACTGGGCCAACATCTCCGATGTGGCCTACATCTCCCAGCGCAACCGCGTGCTGGGCAAGTAGTACCCAGCCGTCTGAGACGGAGTCGAACGGAGCCTGCGGGCTCCGTTTTTCCGTCTGGCGGCCGGTCAAGGCCCGGCCGTCATTCCCTTGATGATCGAAACTGAGCCGATGACCCCGAAAACGATCTCTCGCATCCGTATGGCGGTGCATCTCTTCTCGGCATTGATGCTGACCACCCTGCTGTTGTACCTGGTCAACAACTATCTGGTATACGGTCAGGGGCTGCCGGGCTTCTACGGCATGCTGGAACATTACGGCCTGTTCGACCCGGACGAGGCCGGCGGACTGGATGCCGAGCAACTGGCCGCGGGCTGGAAACAGATGGCGGCCTACGGCTTCGTCTACCTGCTGGCCCTGTTCCATGTCTGGCGGCAGCGTGACTTCCCCCTGCGCGATCTGTCCTCGCGCTTGCAGGCGATTTCGGCCTATATCGTGCGCGGTGCCTTCTGGGCGGTGCTGCTGATCGGCCTGGCCGACATGATCATCTCGATGCTGCGCATCGAGGGCTTTCTCGGCGACCTGGTGGGCGAGGAGATGTTGCTGCAACTCGGTCGCCCCACTTTCCGCGGCTATGCGGTGCATTATCCATTGCTGCTGCTGGGTTATGTGATTGCGCTGATCTGGCGCAACATCAGCTTTGCCTGGCTTTCCCTGCTGGTGGTGCTGGCGGAATTCGCCATCGTCATCACGCGTTTCGTGTTCTCCTACGAACAGGCCTACATGGGTGACCTGGTGCGTTTCTGGTACGCGGCCCTGTTCCTGTTCGCCAGCGCCTACACCCTGGTGCACGAGGGACATGTCCGGGTGGATGTGTTCTACGCCAACTTCAGCCGGGTCAAGAAGGCCTGGACCAATATCTTCGGCAGCCTGTTTCTGGGCATACCGCTGTGCTGGGTGATCCTCACCGAAGGCATGGGCGGTCGCGGCAACAGCATCACCGGGCCTTTCCTGACCTTCGAGATCTCCCAGAGCGCCTACGGCATGTATGTGAAGTACCTGATGGCCGGTTTCCTGGTCGTGTTTGCAGCCAGCATGATGGTGCAGTTCCTCAGCTACCTGGCGTTGAACATCGCTCGCCTGGTGGATCCGCGCCCGGAGGACGAGACCGAGCTTGAGGGCGTGCATCACCCGGTCGAGGTGGGGGATGCGCCCCATGCCGTGTTGCCCGACGAACCTGCCCGATAGACGGAGTATTCGATGGAAGTCTATTTCCTGCTGCTGCTGATTGCGCTGATGATTGCGGCGCTGTCGTCGGGCTTTCCGGTGGCCTTTGCGCTGCCTGGCTCGGCGATTCTGACCATTTTCATTGCCGCTGCGGCCGGTTACCTGATTACCGGCAACACCGATGCCTTCTTCGCCAACGGCGGTCCGAGCCAGTGGTTGAGCGCGGGGGTGACCAATTTTCGAAGTCTCTACTGGATCGTCGAGCGGGATACCCTGATCGCGATTCCGCTGTTCATCTTCATGGGCATCATGCTGCAGCGTTCTCGCATCGCCGAGGATCTGCTGGTGTCGATGGCCCAGCTGTTCGGCCCGGTACCGGGCGGTCTGGGCATCTCGGTGGTTTTCGTTGGCGCGCTGCTGGCGGCGACCACCGGTATCGTCGGCGCCACGGTCATCGCCATGGGGCTGATCTCGCTGCCGGCGATGCTGCGCAACAACTATTCCAAACCCCTGGCCTGCGGCACCATCTGTGCCTCGGGCACCCTGGGCCAGATCATCCCGCCGTCGATCGTGCTGATCATCCTCGCGGATCAGCTTTCCAGCGCGGCCGACCAGGCCAGCACCACGCGCAAGGCCGCCTATCGCACCATCACCGGCGAGTATTCGATGCCGGGCAATTTCGACGTGGTGTCGGCCAGCGCCGGCGACATGTTCATGGGGGCCTTCATCCCCGGAATGATCCTGGTCGGGCTGTACATGCTCTATATCCTGGTTACCGCCCTGCTGAAACCGGAGAAGGCGCCGCCGGTTCCCTACGAGGGCAAGTACGATGGCCGGTTCTTCAAGTCCGTGTTCCTGGCGCTGACGCCGCCGCTGTTGCTGATCTTCGCGGTGCTGGGGTCGATCATTCTCGGTATCGCCACGGTCAACCAGGCCGGTGCCATCGGCGCCATCGGTGCGCTGTTGATGGGCAGCTACCGGCTGACCCAGGGCAGGCGCGGCTCCTATGCGCCGGCGATCCTGGCCCTGTTGTCGGTTGTGGCGCTGGGTTTCCTCGTCAGCCACTACAACCTCAACATCAAGAACATCCAGTCCGAAGCCGATCGCATGGGCATCCGGCTGGCGCTGATTGCCACGGCGGGTCTGCTGACGGCGGTATTCTGGGCCATCTACCGTGCCTGGAAGATCGACAACACGCTGGTGGATGTAATGACGGATACCGCCAAGACCACCTCGATGGTGTTCATCATCCTGATCGGAGCGGCAATGCTGACCGCAGCCTTCCGCGCCTTCGGTGGCGAGGAGCTGGTCAAGGAATACCTGACCAGCCTGCCAGGCGGATTCTGGACCCAGTTCCTGGTGGTGATGCTGGTCATCTTCCTGCTCGGCTTCTTCCTCGATTTCATCGAAATCTCGGTGGTGGTAGTGCCGATTGTCGCACCGATCCTGCTCGCCGATCCCTCGGCCAATATCACCGCCGTATGGCTGGGCGTGATGATCGGTCTCAATATCCAGACCTCCTTCCTCACGCCGCCCTTCGGCTTCGCGCTGTTCTACCTGCGCGGTGTGGCGCCAAAATCGGTCCGCACCACCGATATCTACAAGGGTGCAGTGGCCTTCATCCTGTTGCAGTTGTCCGGTCTGGGCATCGCCGCGGCCTTCCCCAGCCTGATCAATTATCTGCCCAACCGGGTACATTTGACTTCGGAAACGGCTCCGCCGCCAAACAACCCGAGGCTGCAGCTCTGTCTCGAGCAGGGCGTGTTCGAGGAGTATGACGATCGACGCGAGGATATCCTCGAAGCGGTGAAGCAAATGCGTGGCCAGGACCTGTCCTGGTTGCCGGAGAAATACCGCCAGAGCCTGAAGGAGAGCCTGAACGGCATGGAAGGCGTGTTCGAAAAGGTGGCCGCCGTGCGCCAGGCCGCGAAGGCTGTCGAGGACTATGCCGAAAGCTATCGTCCGCTGCATGACGATGTTCGACGAGTCCAGGTGGACATCCGCCGCCTGGACCGGGAGATCGAGGATCTCGGTGAGGATATCGACGACCTGGAAGACAGCGACAACCCGGATACAAAGCGCATCGATAGGCTGCGCAGCGAGATGCTCGAGCTGAAGCAGCAGCGGGACCGGTTGCAGCAGGCCATTCCTGCCGAGTGGGACGATGCCCTGAAACAGTACAAGGCCCTCACTGCCGCCGAAAAGAAAGCGCGCAACCAGTACCGTCGCCAGGTGGATGACAGCTATCAGGTCATCCTCGATCTGCGCGCCATGATCGAAGGCGCAAAGACGCTGCAGGATGTGAAACCGCAGCTCGATGCCTTGTTCGACAGCGTGACCAACGCCCCCATCGAGGAAGCCATGGCTGCCATCAAGGTCGTGGAAAGCCGGCTCTCCGGCATCAAGAATGCCTATCCGGTGAAGTCCAAGCTGAGCAAGGCCCGTCGGGTCCTGAAGAAGAAGCAGGACCGCGATGCCGCTGCCGGCTGGATTCGCAAGGCGGAAGCGGCACTGGAACAGGAGTTGACCTGGCGAAAGCGCGGTGAAGAGGAGTTGCTGCCGCTGCTGCAGAGGCTCGATGCGGTGATTGCGAGCAACATCGGCCTGCGCATGCAGAAGCGCTTCAGCATCGACCAGGCCGAGGCCATAGCGGCCTGCCGTTCCCATCACAAGGATGTCTCCCTGGCCTTCTGAGGATGCGGTTGCCGTGAAACTGGCTTTAAAGATTATCTTCGTTGTATTGCTACTGTCCTTCGGCCTGTACTTCCTGGCACTGGATCCCGGGCAACGCCCGGTTCGCGTGCAGGCTCCCTGGCAGATCCAGGTCGAGAGTACGCAGAAGGTCGAGGTGATGGGGGTGACGCTCGGCCAGACCACTCTGGAACAGCTGCGTCAGCGCTTCGGCCAGGTCGAGGGTATAGCCCTGTTTCAGAACCCCGATGGGAGCTACAGCCTCGAAGCCTATCTCGGCAAGGTCAACCTCGGCCCGCTGAGCGGGCGCTGGATCGTCACCCTGGCGGCCAGCCAGACGGAACTGGACGCCTTGACCCGGCGCTCGATCAAGCGCATCAAGACCGAAAACGGCAGCATCCGCTGGACCCTGAAGCCCGATGCCCAGGCCGAGCAGGCCGACCGTGTCATCGCCACGCTGACGATGATTCCCGGCTATTCGGGTATGGATGCGGACTTTCTGCGCTCCCGCTTCGGGGAACCGACCGAGGTTCGCAAGGTCGACAAAGACAGCGAACAGTGGCTGTACCCGGAACGGGGGCTGCGCATCCTTCTC
>WGBK01000229.1 GCA_015494335.1 Gammaproteobacteria bacterium
GGTATCGGCGGTCAGGGCGTGATGACGGCGGCCGAGGTGCTGGCCCAGGCCGCCCTGCAGCAGGGCCTGGATGTGAAGAAAACCGAGGTGGCCGGCATGGCCCAGCGAGGCGGAGTGGTGACCTCCCACGTGCGTTTCGGCGAGCGGGTACTGTCTCCGGCGATCCCCCGCGGCGAGGCCGACCTGCTGCTCGGCTTCGAGCCGGCCGAGGCGCTGCGCTGGCTGCACTACCTGCGCCCGGGCGCGGTGGCGCTGGTCAACCGGGACCGGCAGGCGCCGCCAGTGGTCAACCTCGGTCTGTTCGATTATCCGCAGGATCCCATAGCCGAGATCGATGCCAGCGGCATCGAGACCCACGCCCTCGCCGCCGGCGAGATGGCGCGCGAACTGGGCAACCCGAAGCTGGTCAACACCCTGATGCTCGGTGCCGTATCCAGCTTCCTGCCCTTCCCCGCCGACAGCCTGCGCGAGGCCATCCTGCAGCGCTTCCGCGCCCGCAAGCCGGCCCTGGTCGAACTCAACGCGCAAGCCTTCGACCGCGGGCGCGCCTGCGTAACC
This sequence comes from Gammaproteobacteria bacterium, assembly GCA_015494335.1. Classification (GTDB taxonomy): domain Bacteria; phylum Pseudomonadota; class Gammaproteobacteria; genus S144-22. The sequence goes on from WGBK01000229.1 coordinate 559, forward strand.
GACAGCGCACCCGCCTGACCAGCTAGAGCAAGAACAGCCAACTCAGAACCCCTCCAGCACGATCTTGCCGATGGACTGGCCGCTCTGGAGGATGTCGAAGGCCTCGCGCAGGTTCTCCGCCGTGATCTGCCCGAGATGACGGGTCATGGTCGATTCGACATCCCCGCGATCCACCAGCTCGGCCACGCGCGCAAGAATCTGCCCCTGCCTGGCCATGTTCCCGGTGCGGAACAGGGAACGGGTAAACATGAACTCCCAATGCAGGGACAGGCTCTTCTGCTTCATCGAGACCACATCCAGGGGCTGACTCGGGCTGTCGATGAGGGCCAGCCGCCCTTCCGGGCGCAGCATCTTCACCAGCTCCGGGAAATGGGTATCGGTGTGGGTGAGGCTGGCGGCATGGGTGATGTCCTCGAGGCCGGCCCGGGTCAGCTCGGCGGACAGGGAATTGCGGTGGTCGAGCACGAACTGGGCGCCCATGCGTTGCACCCAGTCCCGGCTGCTCTCGCGCGAGGCCGTGGCGATCAGGGTCGCGGAGCTCAGGTGGCGGGCCAGTTGCAACAGGATCGATCCGACCCCTCCCGCACCGCCGGTCACCAGCAGGCGCTGATCCCGTTGCGGCTCCTGCTGCAACTCGAGGCGGTCGAAAAGGATCTCCCAGGCCGTCAGCGAAGTCAGCGGCAAGGCCGCCGCCTCGGCAAAGTTGAGACGCTGCGGCTTGCGCGCAAGGATGCGCTCGTCCACGCACTGGAACTCGGCCTGGCAACCGGGCCGATCGACCTGCCCGGCGTACCAGACCTCGTCGCCGACGATGAAATCCCGTACCTCGTCGCCGACATCAACCACCACGCCGGCCGCGTCCCAACCCAGGATGCGCTTTTCGCCCGACTCAGCCTTCACCGACTGGCGGATCTTGATGTCCACCGGGTTGACGGCAATGGCCCGCACCTCCACCAGGCAATCGCGGGGGCCGGGAACCGGGGTGTCGATCTCGACATCCGCCAGTGCCAGCGGGTCGTCGGCGGGCAGATCTGCGTGGTAGGCAACGGCTTTCATGGGCGAAACCTCTTCGGTGATGATGGCCAGAAAGCGCTAGGATACGATGACCGACCGCGGAAGAACAGGCTTGCGTGAACAAGTATCTACTTGAAAAAAGTCGTGCAATCCATTGTTTTTCAAGGATTACTAAAACAAACCGATTTGCTCTTTCTTGCATTTCCGCCTCGCTGTCACGAAACTGTCATGATCCGGGATTACAAGACTCCAGACCTTACTGATACTGGGCCAAGATGCACATTCTCATCATCGAAGACGAACCCGCCATCCGCGACATGATCAGCCTGTCCCTGCAACAGGCCGGCTACCAGGTCAGCACCTGTGGCGATGCCGAGAGCGCACGCGACGAAATCCGTGAATGGAAGCCCGATTGCCTGATCGTGGACTGGATGCTGCCGGGCGATTCGGGCATCGACCTGATCCGCTGGCTGCGCCGCCAACCGGGTCTGCGGCAGATTCCGGCCCTGATGCTGACCGCACGCGCCGAGGAAAGCGACACCATCGCCGGCCTCGAGTCCGGTGCCGACGACTACATGACCAAGCCCTTGTCCCTGCGCGAACTGCATTCCCGCATCAAGGCCCTGCTGCGGCGACCGGCAAGCTGGAAGGACGTCAGCCACCGCCTGCGCGACGGCCGTATCTGCCTCGATACCGAAACCCACGAGCTGACCATCGACGACCAGCCGGTCAAGCTCTCGAAACGGGAATACCAGCTGCTCCGCTTCTTCCTCGGGCATCGCAACCGGGTGTTCAGCCGCGACCGGATTCTCGACGCGGTCTGGGGCAACGACTGCTATCTCGAGGATCGCACCGTGGATGTGCATGTGCTGCGCCTGCGCAAACTGCTCAAGCCCTGGGGGCTCGACCGCTGCATCCAGACCGTGCGCGGCAGCGGCTATCGTTTCCGCTGCGACGAGGAGGAAACACGGACTTGAAACAGCTGCTGCGCCACGAAGCTCCGGCCCTGGCGATCACGCTGGTCAGCGCGATCCTGGTCGCTCTGGGGACCGGCAACTGGCTGTTCGGGCTGGCCCCCTTCCCCTTTCTGGTCTGGTGGCTCTACCTGCGCCTGCTGCGGCTGGAACGATGGATCGAAGACGGCATGAAGGCCAGTGAGGCACCCCATGACGAGGGGTTGATCGGCGAAATCCTGCGTCAGCTGCAACGACGGGAGCGTGGCTCCGCCAAGCGCAAGAAACGCATCGATCGCCTGCTGCGGCGCATCAACAGCCAGATCGCGGCCCTGCCCGACGCCACCCTGATCCTGGGGCCTAAGCTCGAAATCGAATGGAGCAACGCCCCCGCCCAGCAGTTGCTCGGTATCCGATATCCCGCCGACCGGGGCCAGGCGCTGGGCAACCTGCTGCGCAACGAAAAGCTGATCCGTTACATAAAGCATCCACAGGGGCGAAAGCCCTTCGAATGCCCGTCGCCACTCGACCCGCAACTGCAGTTGCGCTTCCGCGCCGTGCCCTTCGGCAAGGGTCAGCGCCTGCTCATCGTGCGCAACATCAGCGAACAGAAGCAGATGGAACAGGCCCTGAAGCAGTTCGTCGCCCATGCCTCGCACGAGCTGAAAACCCCGCTGACCACGATCCGCGGCTATCTCGAAATGATCGAGGACGAACCGCAACTCAGCCCCACGGGCCGGCAGGCGGTCCAGGTTGCCGGCGAACAGGCCGGGCGCATGGAAGCCCTGATCCGCGACCTGCTGCAACTGTCGCGTCTCGACAGCCGCAGCCTCGACCCGGATCAGGGCGAGGTGCTGGACCCCGTGGCGCTGACCCGAGAACTGCTCGGCAGCCTGCCGGACCCGGAACTGCGACAGCGTGTACACATCGAGGCCGACCCGGATCTGCAGCTGCGCGGACTGCAACTGGAGATCGAAAGCATCGTGCAGAACCTGCTCGACAATGCCCTGAAGTACAGCGACGGCGAGGTCGGCATCCGCTGGCACGAGGAGGCCGAGGGGGAAATCCTGCTTGAGGTCAGCGACCAGGGGCCGGGCATCGATGCCGACGAACTCGAGGCCATCCGCCGGCACTACTACCGGGGCAAGGACACCACGGCCAGGCAGATCCAGGGCTCCGGCCTCGGTCTGGCCATCGTCGAACAGGCGGCGCGGCTCCACGGAGCCAAGCTGGAGATCGAAAGCGATCCGGACCGGGGCAGCTGCTTCCGCGTCCGCTTCCCGGCCTGGCGCAACCTCCGCAAAAAGGAAAAGCCGCAGAAGATTCTGCGGCTTTGATGGCCGATAACTGCCGGGGAGTTAAGGCAGCATCATGCCGCGTATGGTGAAATAGAGAATCGCGGCCATGAAGCCCGAGGCCGGAACCGTCACCAGCCAGGCCGCAACGATCTTCATCAATGCCGAACGCTTGACCAGCTCCTTACGGTAGATCTTAGCCAGGCGCTTGCGCTCCTTCTTGCTCAGATCCGCCGGCGCGGAATGCTGTTTCAGCTCCTTGATCATTCGTCCCTTCTCGTCGATGGAGGCATGGCGGAAACGCTCGAGGAATTCCTCGACCACGGCCTGATCCTGACCTTTGTGGTGCTCGATGATTTGCTGCTCCATCCGCACATAACTCATCTTCAGGAACTCGCGCAGGAAGCCGACGCCGAATACCGCGCCCACGGCGATATGGGTGGAGCTGACCGGCAGCCCGAGCTGGCTGGCGATGATGACGGTGATGGCTGCCGCCATGGCGATGGAAAAGGCGCGCATCTGATCCAGTTCGGTGATCTCGCTGCCCACGGTACGGATCAGCTTGGGACCGTATAGCGCCAGACCGATGGCGATGCCGATGGCGCCCACCAGCATTACCCAAAGCGGAATAGCGGCCTTGGTGGCAACACCACCAAGGCCGCTATTCCGCTT
>WGBK01000230.1 GCA_015494335.1 Gammaproteobacteria bacterium
GACAGCTTGCCGTCGACGAAGCTCGCGCGATCGAGCAGTCGCCTGATTTCAGTCAGGTTTTTTGCGGATATCAGGTGCTCGATGGTCGCTAACATGCTCTACTTTCTCAAATTTCCGGATGCTAGCCATGATACTGAATATACGAATCGAAGACCAAAACTATCCCGTCGAGGTGCCGGATGAAATCGTCCAGGGCGCCGAGGATTATTTCTCCATGCTCGACCTCGACATGAGCAAGGGCTGGCAGATGAGCCGCGACTGGGTCGACGAGCCGAATGTCGAGCAGCGCTGCCAGATCGTCTGCGATCGCATTCTCACCGCCTTCGATCACGAAAACCGAAAGTCCCTGGTCATGTACGCCGCCTATATCCTCAACCGGATGCCCGGAGTCAAGGCCGTCAATATCGACGGCAACGGCGAGATGCAGGAAACCGAGTTCGAATTCTGAGCCGGGATCGATGGGATACCGGCAATGGCTGTGGCTTGGGCTGCTGCTCCTTTCCCCTGCCTTGTGGGCTGTCGAGGCGGAGTCGGAGAACTGCTGGACGATCGAGGACGATGCCCTGCGCCTGTCCTGCTATGACCGCCAGACCCGTATCGAGTCCGATCCGGCTCCAGACCCGCGTCTGAGCTTCTGGCAGAACCGCTATCCCGACAAGGACCAGACTGTCTACTCTCTGCTCAACGCGCGCTGGGAGCTTGCCGACAACCTGGGCAAGTTCATCCTGCGCCCCTACAAGCCGGTCTATTTCCTGCCGCTGTACTACAACAACCGGCCGAACCCCCTGCCGCGCTCGGGCAATCCCCGCACCAGCGTTACCGATCCGCTGGACCTCGACTATGCCGAAGCCAAGCTGCAGCTCAGTTTCAAGACCAAGCTCGAGGACAACCTGTTCGGCGAGAACATCGACCTGTGGTTCGGTTACACCCAGTCTTCCCACTGGCAGCTCTACAACAGCAATGCCTCGCGTCCCTTCCGCGAGACCAACTACGAGCCGGAACTGATGCTGGTGCACGCGATGAATTTCCGCCTCGGCGAGTACACCGCTCGGATGATCGGACTCAGTTTCAACCACCAGTCCAACGGTCGCAGCGAACCCCTTTCACGCAGCTGGAACCGGGTGATCCTGACCCTGGGTCTCGACCGGCCGGACTGGGCGATCCTGTTCCGCCCCTGGTGGCGCGTGCCCGAAACCTCCGATGCCGAGGACGAGAACCCGAATATCGTCGATTATGTCGGCAGGGCCGAGCTGCTGGTAGTGCACCGCAAGGGCAATACCCAGCAAATCGCGGCGCGGTTCCGCCATTCCCTGAGCGACGGCTCCGATTCCCGGGGTTCGGTCAAGATCGACTGGTCCTATCCCTGCTTCAATCGTCTGCGCTGTCACGTGCAGATCTTCAACGGTTATGGCGAGAGCCTGATCGACTTCAACCATCGCAGCACCTCCGTCGGTATCGGCATCGCTCTTCTGGAATGGTTCTAGAAAAAACTCGTAACAACATGAAATAAAAGGAAAACAGTACGGCTTATTAGCTATTTGCCAGAAGTTATTAGGGCAGGCCTATTGTCCCTACCTATACTCGGGTCATCTTCCTCCAGGAACAGGCCGATGACCGACGAACTCCGCGACAAAGCCCTCGAATACCATCGCAATCCCGCACCCGGAAAGCTCTGCATCGAGGCAACCACGCCTCTGGCCACGCAACAGGATCTGGCCCTGGCCTATTCGCCGGGCGTGGCTGTGCCCTGCAACGAGATCGAGGCCGATCCCCTGAAAGCCGCTGACTACACAGCCCGTGGCAACCTGGTCGGGGTCATCAGCAACGGCAGTGCGGTGCTCGGCCTGGGCAACATCGGCCCGCTGGCGTCGAAGCCGGTGATGGAAGGCAAGGCGGTGCTGTTCAAGAAATTCGCCAATATCGATGTGTTCGATATCGAGATTGCGGAGTCGGACCCGATGCTTTTGGCACAGACCATCGAACGTCTCGAACCGACCTTCGGCGGTATCAACCTGGAGGATATCAAGGCGCCAGATTGCTTCATTGTCGAGGAATACCTGCGGGAACGGCTCCATATTCCGGTATTTCACGACGACCAGCATGGCACCGCCATCGTGGTGGCGGCGGCGATGATGAGTGCCCTGGAAGTGGCCGGCAAGCGGCTGCAAGAGGTGAAACTGGTGGCCTCGGGTGCCGGTGCCGCGGCCCTGGCCTGTCTCAACTTGCTGGTTTCGATGGGTCTGGACCGGGAGAAGGTGATCGTCACCGATCTCAACGGCGTGGTTCATGCGGGAAGAGAGGAGGGCATGGACCCCTGGAAGGCACGTTTTGCCGCCGATACACCCCACCGCAGCCTGGCCGAGGCCATTGCGGGGGCCGATGTATTCCTCGGCCTGTCGGCAGCGGATGTGCTCAAGCCGGAGATGCTGGCCACCATGGCCGAGCGGCCGATCGTGTTCGCCCTGGCCAATCCGAACCCGGAGATCACTCCGGATCGGGCCCATGCGGTGCGCGACGATGTCATCATTGCCACCGGCCGATCGGATTACCCGAACCAGGTCAACAATGTGCTCTGTTTCCCGTTTCTGTTCCGAGGCGCACTGGATGTCGGAGCTACCGAGATCAATCAGGCCATGAAAATTGCCTGCGTCAAGGCGATCTCGCGGCTGGCGCGGGCGGGGAGTGGTTCGGACATCGTCAGTTCGGCCTATGCCGGTGAAAGCCTGCGATTCGGTCCCGAATACCTGATTCCCAAGCCCTTCGATCCGCGGCTGATCGTCGAGATTGCCAGCGCCGTGGCCCAGGCAGCGATGGACAGTGGCGTGGCCAGTCGCCCGATCGAGGACATGGAAGCCTACCGACATCGGCTCAACAGTTTCGTCTATCGATCCGGCATGATCATGAAACCGGTCTTCGATCGCGCCCGCGGCAACGGCTGTCGTGTGGTCTTCGCCGAGGGCGAGAACCCGCGCGTGCTGCAGGCGGCGCAGAATCTCGCGCGCGAGGGTATGGCCTACCCGATGCTGCTTGGCCGTCCCGACATCATCAAGCAGCAGTTGCGCGAGCTGGCGCTGGACCTGCGTGAGGACGAGGAATTCGAGATCCTCTACGATATCGACGAGGAGCGCTATGCCGAGGCCTATTACCAGCAGATGAAGCGCCGCGGCGTGACCCGAGACGAGGCGAGAAGCCTGATTCGATCCAATCACACGCTGCAGGCGGCGATGATGGTTCGCCTCGGTGATGCCGATACGCTCATCTGTGGCTCCATCGGCCGTTTCGACCAGCACCTGGACCACATGCTGGCCGTGTCCGGGCAGCACAGCCGCGAAGGCGTGGCGGCGCTCAATGTGCATATCCTCAAGAGCGGCCCGCTGTTCATCTGCGACACCCAGGTCAACCCCAGGCCCGATGCCGAAGACATACTGCGCATGACCCTGGCCGCCTCGCTGGAAGTCGAGCGTTTCGGTCTCAAGCCGAAGGTGGCCCTGCTGTCCCATTCCAACTTCGGAAATCGCGAAGGCAAGTCGGTGCGGGTGATGCAAAAGGCCCTGGAGCGCATCCGCGAATGCGCGCCCGAGCTCGAGATCGACGGCGAGATGCAGGCCGATGCCGCCCTCAACGAGCTCAAGCGCTTGGAGCGTTTTCCCGATTCGACGCTGACAGGGCAGGCCAACCTGCTGGTGATGCCCGGACTCGATGCCGGCAACATCACCGCCAATGTGCTCAAGTCTCTTGGCGGCGGCATTACCATCGGCCCGATCCTGATGGGTTGCGATCTTCCGGGGCACATCCTGACGCCATCGGTGACCGTGCGCGGGCTGGTCAACATGGCCGCGGTTGCGGTGGCCCAGCAGGTTCAGTTGCGTGAGTAGGACAGAGGAATAGGCAAAATCCTGTTTGTCACCGCCCTCCAGAGTCGTTGTCCATTTGCAAATATTAGAGAAATCTAATAAAGTGATGCGATTCACAAACGACCGCGCCGCCATCATGACCACTGCCACCGCCCAGAACGGATACCGCCAGGCCACGCCCCAGGCGCGACGCATCGCGCTGTTGATCAGCGTGGTGATCTTCATTCTTGCCGGCATCAACGGCATCTTCACCTGGTCCGGCGCCCACCTGTTCATCAAGGAGCCCTTGTACGCCCTGCTGTTTGCGGTGGCGGTGCAGTTTTCCATTGCCATCAGCCTGATCGCGCTGCCCTTCGTGCGCGGCCTCGGCAAGCTGGTGCTGCTGGTGGTCTACAGCGCGGCCCTGATCCTGTCCACGCTGTCGGCCTATACCTTCATCTACAACTCCGGGCTGCCGGGTTCCCTGGCCAACACCGAGGCGGTGGATACCGGTCTCAAGGCCGAAGTGGCCGACCAGCTGTCCGAGATCATGCTCGCGGAACAGGCGGCTATAGATGCCGAGACCGAGCGCCTGGCCTTTCTCCAGCGTCAGGCCGAGGAAGAAGCCCAGCGCGGATACCGTTCCGGCCGCGGTGCCGGCAAGGGACCCGAGTACTACCGCAAGCTGGAGCAACTACAGGCCGACGAAGTACGTTTCGAGGCGGTGAAGCGAGACTACGAGCAGGCGCGTCAGCTGTATGAACAAATGAACCAGACTTTGGCCAATGCCGGCGACGGCCAGCGCGAACAGCTGATCCTGCTGCTGTCGCAGCTGAAGGCGCACCTGAATACCGACCAGGGTCGCGAACTGGCGACCCGCCTTGCCCAGGGCAAGCTGGCGGTGATCCAGAGCCCGGTGGAAAAGGCCATGTCGCGCATCGTCGATCGCGATCATTTCTCGATCCAGCTGGTGGTCAGCATCGTTTGGGCCGCGGTGTTCGACCTGCTGGCGCTGTTCCTCGGCATCATCCGTTACTACATCCTCAAGCCGACGCGGTCGATCCTCAACAGCCTCTACGAGATGATCGCCGCCTTCGTGACCTTCATCATTCGCCTCGGCTACATCCGCAAGCACGCGCGGCAACGCTTCAACCACGAGTTGCAGCAGCAGAGCCACGGCACGCCGCTGAACTCCGCCGAGATGCAATCCTTCGCCACCTATGTGATGGCGGGCAGCCTGTTCTCCGCCGACGAGGGGGAGGATGCCATTGAACCGTTGAAGAAACTGATCAGCCACATCGAACCGCTGAAGCTGCCCGAACAGCCCAGTGCCGTTGGCATTCCCTTCGATACGCTGGAGCAGCAGCAGGAGATGAAGACCCTGATGGCGATGCTGATCCAGAACGAGGTGTTCCTCTCCGATGTGGAACACCAAGTCTATCGCCTCAATCCGGGCAGCGAGATGGCCCAGAAGATCCTCGTGTTCATCCGTATGGGCCTCAGGGACGACCAGCGTCAGCAGGATCTGGCGCCGCTGTTTCAAGCCGCCAGCGGCTGACACGGAGTTCCGTCGACGCCGTTGCCGCTGTCGCGTAGAATGATGCCTCCTTTCAAAGCGACGGCATCATGCATTTTCTCCTCGGACTGATCCTGGCACTTGTGCTGCTGCTCTATGCCACCGTTCGCCTGTGGCGCCGCCCGCAATACCGTCTCTATCTGGCCATGTTGCTGATTCTCGACCTGTGGGTCGGCGGCGTGTTGCTGTATCTCATTGTGGCCGCATTGTTCGATCTGTGATGAACGTGATGGTCCGCGACAAGACCTCCTTTCTGCGTGCCCTGCGACCCTTTTCCCTGGTGGTGGCGCTTGCCACCTGCGGGCTGGGCGTCTCCCTGGCCTGGCTCGATGGGGCCAGGAATCACTGGCTGGCGGGGCTGGTACTGTTCAATGGGCTGCTGCTGCAGATTGCCGTCAACCTGATCAACGATCACCGCGATATCGAGAGCCAGCGCTTCAGCGAAGCCCAGAGGCGCGCGGTGCTGCGCAATACCCGTTTTGGTTACGAAACCCTTCTGCTGGCCATCGCCATCGGACTCTACCTGGTCACGCTGCGCGGCTGGCCGCTGTTGCTGCTGGGGCTGATCGGTGTGTTCGGGGCCTGGGGCTATACCGGCGGTCAGATCAACTACAAGTCCCGCGGGCTGGGTATCCTGCTGGTGTTTCTGCTGATGGGGGTGCTGCTGATCGGCGGGGCCTACTATGTCGTCACCGGTACTTATTCCCTGCGCGTGTTCTGGCTGTCCTTGCCCTTCAGCCTGCTTTCCTCCCTGTTGCTGCTCAGCAACGAGCTGCGGGACTACGAGCAGGATCTGGCCGAGGGCATCCGAACGCTGAGTGTGCGTTTGGGCTACGAATTTGGCGTGCGCCTCTATTACGGTCTCAGCGCGGCCGTCTATCTGCTCAGCGTTCTGCTGTACCAGGCCGGGTTGCTGCAGGGCGTGTGGCTGTTGCTGGTCACGGCCCTCGCCCTGTGGCAGCCGCTCAAGCTGTTGCGTGCGCCTGCCGAGAAGCGGCATCGATTGACGCCGCTGACGGGCCGCTTGTACCTGCTGTTCAGCCTGGCCTTCATTGCCAGCCTGTGGGGCAGTTTACCCTGATTCGATTCCACGGAGCTTTCGATGAACCAGGATCCCATTCTCGCCATTGCCCTGCCGGTGACGCTGTTCTGCATCATGTTCGGCATGGGCACGGCGCTCACCCTTGGGCATTTTCGCCAGTTACTGCGCAGCCCGATCCCGATCCTGGTGGGGATGACCTCGCAGATGGTTCTGCTGCCGGTGCTGGCTTACCTGTTGTTGACCGTCTTCGATCTGCCGCCGGAGTTGTTCGTCGGCTTCATGATTCTGGCCTTCGCGCCGGGAGGGACCACATCGAATGCCTTTTCCTATCTGGCCGGTGGTAATCTGGCCCTGTCCATTGCCCTGACCGCCATTGTCAGCCTGCTGGTGCCGTTCACCATCCCCATGCTGGCGGCCCCGTTGCTCGAATCGCGGCTCGGCATCGATGCCGCGATCGCAATGCCCTTTGGGCCGACTCTGGCGAAGCTGGTGCTGGTCGGCCTGTTGCCGGTGATTCTGGGCATGTGGTTGCGGCACGGGCGGGCAGATTTCTGTCGTCGTCACGAGGCGGTGCTGACCCGGGTTCCGCTGCTGATGCTGCTGGCGGTCATCGCCGGCATCATCGTCAATGTCTGGGAGCGGATGCCCGGCTTCCTGTCCCTTACCGCGGGCCCGGCGCTGACGCTGGCGACGGCAGCCCTGGTGGCGGGTTATGCCTTTGCCCGGCTGATGGGGCAGGATCGACGCAATGCCCGTACCATCGCCATCGAAACCTCGATCCAGAATGGCGGTACCGCCATCTTCGTCACCGGCAGCCTGTTGCACAATGCGCAGATGACCGTGGCGCCGGTGATGTACGGCATCCTGATGCTGCTGCCGGTTTTCACCGCGTTGGCACTGATACGGCTGCGGCCGGCGGGGGCCCTGGCATGAGTCATCGACTGACCCGAAGCTTCGGACGCAAGCGGGTCGATCCCGAGCAGCGCGAGCGGCTGATTCGCAGCGTGTTCGAGCGTGTTGCGCCGCGCTACGACCTGATGAACGACCTGATGAGCATGGGCATCCATCGCTGGTGGAAAGGGCGTTTCTGTCATGAGGTCGATCGACAGGATGGCGACTGTTTCGTGGACCTGGCGGCGGGTACCGGGGATATCGCCGAGCGACTGTTGCGGCCGGGCAGGGAGGTGGTGCTGGTGGACCCGTCCCCGGCCATGCTGGAGGTCGCAAGGCGGCGACTGGGGGATGCCTGCCGCTACGAAGAGGGCACGGCGGAACAGATCCCCTTGCCGGATGCCTCGGTGGATGTACTAGCGATCTCCTTCGGCATACGCAATGCCACTGACATCGAGGCGGCATTGCGCGATATCGCCCGCGTGCTGAAACCGGGCGGTCGCTTCTACTGCCTCGAATTCAGTGAACCGGCGTTCTGGCTCAAGCC
>WGBK01000231.1 GCA_015494335.1 Gammaproteobacteria bacterium
TTCCTGGGCCGAGCGGGCGATACGCTCGGTCACGGAAGTGACCTCGGACGTTGTGGTGGCGATCTCGTCCAGCGTGTTGCCGGCCTCGCCGGCGCGACTGACGCTCTCCTGGGCCTTGTTGCGACCGGCCTGCATCGCGGCAACGGCAGCACTGGTGCTGCTCTGCAGCCGCTGGATCATGTCGCTGATCTCGGTGGTGGATTCCTGGGTCTTCTGCGCCAGGTTGCGCACCTCGTCGGCAACCACGGCAAAACCCCGGCCCTGTTCGCCGGCGCGCGCTGCCTCGATGGCGGCATTCAAGGCCAGCAGGTTGGTCTGTTCGGCGATGCCGCCGATGACCTCGAGCACGCTACCGATGCTCTCGCTCTCCCTTTCCACGCTGGCGATGATATCGGCGGACTGCTCGACCTCGCCGGCCAGGGATTCGATGGATCCGATGACATTGGATACCGCCGCACTGCCTTCGCCAGCCTTGCGATCCGCGGTCTTGGTCTCTTCAGCGGCATTGACGGCCTGTTCGGCCACGGACTGCCCGCTGGAGGCCAGCTCGTTGATCGCCGCGGCCACCTGGTCGGTTTCCTGCTGCTGGTTCTTGACGCCCTCGTTGGTCTCGCTGGCGACCTGGGACACGCGATCCGCGGCCGCATTCAGGGCATGCATGGACTGGCTGATATCACTGACCAGTCGGTTCAGGGCATCGATCATCTGTTTTACCTGACGACCCAGCAGTTGCACCTCGTTGTGTGTCGGTGCCTCGCTGTCGGTACCCGGCAAGTCGATGTCGCTGCTGAGATCGCCCTCGCCAAGCCTCTCCATGCGTTCTCCGATATGTCCGAGGGGCCGCAACATGCCGCGCAGCACCAGGAAGATCAGGCCGGCGATGAGCACGCCTGCCAGTGTCGACATGACGATGAGGTTGTTGCGCAGGGCCACTGCATCGCCGGTGAATTCGCTGACGAAGCTGCCGGCCGCCACCACCCAGTCCCAGCCCTGGACATGCTGGTAAGCCACGATCTTGTCCTCCACCTGGCCATCAGCCGTCTTCCACTTGTAGTTGAGTATGCCCTTCTCGCCCTCGAGCAGCTTGTGGAACACGGGCTGACCGGTGGCGTCATTCAGCTCGAGAATGTTCTTGCCCTCGAGCTTGGGGCTGGGGTGAATCAGCACCCGCCCCTGGGTCGGACCGGGCCGTGCATCGATGGCATAGACATAGCCGGTCTTGCCGAATTTCAGCTTCGCCAGCTCCTGCTTCAACAGCTTCAGTTGCTCAGTGAAATCGAAACCGACATAGAGAATGCCGATGACCTTGCCGGAATCATCCTTGATCGGCACATACTTGGTCATGTAGTGACGACCGAACAGCATTGCGGGGCCCGTGTAGGGTTCACCGTTGATCAGCCTCCGATAGCCCGGATGCTGCTTGCCCAGCAGGGTGCCGAAGGCACGGCTGTCATCTTCCTTTTTCAGCGAGGTGGAGATGCGCAGGAAATCGTCTCCGACGCGCTGGAAGATGGTGGCAGTGCCGCCGGTCATCATGGTGAAGGAATCGGGACGCGAGAAATTGTTGTTGACGACCACTCCGGCAAAGGTCATCGCCGGCACCTCGTATTCGCCAACCTTGACCCGCTTGGTCTCGTCAATGGCGAAATCCCCGCCGGAGAACATCATGTTGAAGAACACGCTGCTCAACTCATCGGTCTGCTGAACCAGTGTCTTGTACAGGAATTCCATGTTCAGGGCGATCAGAGCCACTTCCTTGGACAGCTCCTGCCGCACCGAGCGCAGGGACGAATCGGTGGTGCTGCGAGCCACATACACCGTCAGCGCCGTGAAGACCAGAGCGGTGATCAACACCACGGCCAGCGCCAGCTGGTGAACCAGCGACATGGATCGGATTCTTCTCAGCACTTCGGATTCCTCGTTGTTGTGGTTCGGTCCGCTACAGCTATCGGCCGCGTCGGTAAAAGATTGAGCGTTTTCTTCCACCCTCAGCAGGAGATATAGCAGTTGGAAGGGCCTTTGCAATGCGGCCGACAACTCCTCTGGATGACGGGAATGTGCAGCCGGTCTCGTGCGACAATACGACGGAACCGCTATACTCGCCGTTTTCATTCACGCGAGATCCGATCATGCCCGGCAGCTATATCTTCACCTCCGAATCCGTTTCCGAAGGCCATCCCGACAAGGTCGCCGACCAGATCTCGGATGCCGTGCTCGACGCCATCCTGGCCCAGGACCCGAACCCGGAGCATGCCCGCGTGGCCTGCGAAACCCTGGTCAAGACCGGCGCAGCCATCGTCGCCGGCGAAATCACCACCGAAGCCTGGGTGGATCTCGACGAGCTGGTGCGCGAAGTCATCTGTGACATCGGCTACACCAGCTCCGATGTCGGCTTCGACGGCTCCACTTGCGCGGTGATGTCGCTGATCGGCAAGCAGTCCAGCGATATCGCCCAGGGCGTGGACCGCGAGGCGCCGGAGCAGCAGGGCGCCGGTGACCAGGGCATGATGTTCGGCTACGCCTCCAACGAAACCGAGGTACTGATGCCGGCCCCGATCACCTACGCCCACCGGCTGGTGCAGCGCCAGGCCGAGATGCGCAAGACTCACGTGCTGCCGTGGTTGCGCCCCGACGCCAAGAGCCAGGTCACCCTGCGCTACGAGGACGGCCGGGTCACCGGCTGCGAGGCGGTCGTGCTGTCGACCCAGCACGACCCGGACATCGACCAGCCCCACCTGCACGAAGCGGTGATGGAAAACATCATCAAGCCGGTGCTCCCAGAAAGCTGGATCGACGCCAATACCCGTATCCACATCAACCCCACCGGCAAGTTCGTCATCGGCGGCCCGGTGGGCGACTGTGGCCTCACCGGACGCAAGATCATCGTCGATTCCTACGGCGGCATGGCGCGCCACGGCGGTGGCGCCTTCTCCGGCAAGGACCCCTCCAAGGTCGACCGTTCGGCAGCCTACGCCGGTCGTTACGTGGCCAAGAACATCGTCGCCGCCGGCCTCGCCGACCGTTGCGAGATCCAGGTTTCCTACGCCATCGGCGTGGCCGAGCCGACCTCGATCAGCATCGAGACCTTCGGCACCGGCAAGATCGACGACGAACGCATCGTCGCCCTGGTGCGGGAATTCTTCGACCTTCGGCCCTGGGGCATCCAGCAGATGCTCGACCTGGTGCGTCCGATCTATCGCAAGACCGCGGCCTACGGCCATTTCGGGCGAGAGGAGCCGGAATTCACCTGGGAACGCACCGACCGAGCCGACGCCCTGCGCGAGGCCGCCGGTCTGTAGCCCGTTCCGCCCAGGATCACCCATCCAATGTGCCAAGCGATTGCAAAGAGGGGGAAGTAGCTGATCGGAAAACCTCGAAGGTATGGATGCCTTCGTAGAGCCTCAGGGATGTATTCACGGCGTTTTTCCGAGTAGCTCCTCTCCACGCCAGAAATAGTTGTCGTCACCCTGCCATTCGGGCAACCTCTCTGGACTTTCGCCCGCCGGCGACTACACTACCCCCTGTTCGCCCGTACCGCCTGTCGGTCACGGGCGCTTTGCATCGAGGAGCGCTGCGACAGACCCCCTCTGCCAGGCTCGATGCAAGGATCACTTCAAAACGGCGCTCATGAACTCACTGAAAAAGAGGTGACTTTATGACCCCATCCCAGACCGCTGCCGCCAAATCCGAATCCGTCGTTGCCGACCTGTCCCTCGCCGACTGGGGACGCAAGGAAATTCGCATCGCAGAAACCGAGATGCCCGGCCTGGTTTCGCTGCGCGGCAAGTACGGCGCCGAGCAGCCGCTGAAGGGCGCGCGCATCGCCGGATCCCTGCACATGACCATCCAGACCGCGGTACTGATCGAGACCCTGGTGGCCCTCGGCGCCGAGGTGCGCTGGGCTTCCTGCAACATCTTCTCGACCCAGGATCACGCGGCCGCCGCCATCGCCGATTCCGGCATCCCGGTCTTTGCCTACAAGGGCGAATCGCTGGAGGAATACTGGCAGTTCACCCACCGCATCATGGAGTGGTCCGACGGCGGCTACCCGAACATGATCCTCGACGACGGTGGCGACGCCACCGGCCTGCTGGTGCTCGGCGCCAAGGCGGAGAAGGATCTCTCGGTGCTCGACCAGCCGGGCAGCGAGGAAGAGGAAGTCATGTACGCGGCGATTCGCGCCCGCCTCGAAACCGACTCGACCTGGTATTCGGAGCGTCTCGCCAGCATCATCGGCGTAACCGAGGAAACCACCACCGGCGTGCATCGCCTGTACCAGATGCAGGAACGCGGCGAACTGCCCTTCCCGGCCATCAACGTCAACGATTCCGTCACCAAGTCCAAGTTCGACAACCTCTACGGCTGCCGCGAATCCCTGGTCGACGGCATCAAGCGCGCCACCGACGTGATGATCGCCGGCAAGATCGCCCTGGTGCTCGGCTACGGCGATGTCGGCAAGGGCTGCGCCCAGTCCCTGCGCGGACTCGGCGCCACCGTGTGGGTCACCGAGATCGACCCGATCTGCGCATTGCAGGCCTCGATGGAAGGTTACCGCGTGGTGACCATGGATGAAGCCTGCAGCCAGGCCGATATCTTCGTCACCGCCACCGGCAACTTCAATGTCATCACCCACGATCACATGGCGGCGATGAAGAACGAGAGCATCGTCTGCAACATCGGCCACTTCGACAACGAGATCGATGTCGCCTCCTTGCGTCAGTACGAATGGGAAAACATCAAGCCGCAGGTCGACCACATCATCTTCCCCGACGGCAAGCGCATCATCCTGCTGGCCGAGGGCCGGCTGGTGAACCTGGGCTGCGCCACCGGCCACCCGAGCTTCGTCATGTCCAACTCCTTCACCAACCAGACCCTGGCGCAGATCGAGCTGTTCACCTGCCCCGATGACTACGAGAACCGGGTCTACACCCTGCCGAAGAAGCTCGACGAGGAAGTTGCTCGACTACACCTGGAGAAGATCGGCGCGCAACTGACCGAGCTGACGCCGGAGCAGGCGGAATACATCGGGGTGTCGCCCGAGGGCCCCTACAAGCCCGATCATTATCGCTACTGAGCGGCGACATGAACCCGAATATCGCACTCAGTTACGAGTTCTTCCCGCCTCGCACCGAGGCGGGACGGCTCAAGCTGGCCGACACCCGCCGCGTGCTGGCGCGGCAACGGCCGAACTTCTTTTCCGTCACCTTCGGCGCCGGCGGCTCGACCCGGGACAACACGCTGGAAACTGTGCTCGACATCCAGCAGAGCGGCGAGGCCCCGGCCGCACCGCACCTGACCTGCGTCGGCGCAAGCAATGACGAGATCCTCGAACTGCTGGGGAAATACCGCGAAGCCGGCATCCGCAACCTGGTGGTACTGCGCGGCGACCCGCCCTCGGGACTGGTCGGCATGGGCGAATGCAAGCATGCCGCCGATCTGGTGCGGCTGGTACGCGAACATCATGGCGATCACTTCCACATCGCCGTGGCCGCCTACCCCGAGTGTCATCCGGACGCGTCCAGCCTGCTGGCCGATGTGGACTATTTCGTCGACAAGATGAAGGCCGGCGCCGACCTTGCGCTGACCCAGTATTTCTTCAATGCCGACGCCTATTTCCATTTCCTCGATCGCTGTCGCGAGCGCGGCGTCGACCAGCCGATTCACCCCGGCATCATGCCGATCGCCAACTTCGCCAACCTGCGCCGCTTCAGCAAGCAGTGCGGCGCCGAGATTCCGCGCTGGATCCGCAAGACCATGAACGCCTGGCAAGACGATCTCGAGTCGCAACGGGAATTCGGCATCGAGGTGGTCAGCCACCTGTGCGAACAGCTCATCGACGGCGGCGCGCCGGGCCTGCACTTCTACACCATGAACCAGTCCGGCCTGACCCTGCAGGTCCTGCGCAATCTGGGTCTGGCGCGGGACTGAAGCCATGCGCGTACCGCGTCTGTATCTCGATGCGCCGCTCGCGGCCGGCAGCGAGATCGAGCTGCCGCGGGATCGAGCCCATTACCTGCGCCATGTGCTGCGCCTGCCCGAGGGGGCGGAGCTGGTACTGTTCGACGGAAGCAGGCCGCTGAGCTTCCCCGCCCGCCTGCGCCTGAAGGGCAAGCAGGCGCGTGTGGAAATCCTCTCGGAACAGGCCAACTCCCTGGAATCGCCCCTCGACAGTCACCTGCTCCAGGCGGTCGGCAAGGCGGACGCCCTCGACTGGCTGGTACAGAAAGCTACCGAACTGGGACTGAGACATCTGGCCCTTTTCAACAGCGAGCGCACCCAGACGCCCCTGCGCGGTTCGCGCCTGGACAAGAAACGGGCACACTGGCACGCCGTCGCCGCCTCGGCCTGCGAGCAATGCGGTCGCAGCGTATTGCCGGCCATCGAGATCCTGCCCGATCTGGACGCTGCCCTGGCCAGCGCTCCGGAGGGGCTGCGGCTGATGCTGGATTTCGAGGGACAGCCCCTGCAGGCTCTTGCGGCTACAGCGGATACGGCGGTCAGCTGCCTGGTCGGACCGGAAGGCGGATTCAGTGCAACGGAGATCGAAAAGGTGCGCGGGGCGGGCTTCGCAGGCTGGCGCCTGGGGCCGCGGGTATTGCGCATGGAGACCGCGGCGACCGCCGCGCTGACGCTGTTGCAGCAGCGCTTCGGCGACCTGAGCTGAAGGGCGCAGCTCAGGCCGGCGAGCTGCGGCGCACGACGTCGAACAGGGCGTCCAGGTCGGGCACCAGCAGATGGTCGAGCATCGGATCGGCGCGACCGAGCAGATAGGGACAATCGTGACCGTCGAGCAACAGCTGCATGCGATCCTCGTCGGCCAGGTAGCCGCGCGGGATGTCCTGCAGGATGATGCCGAGATAGGGCAGGTCGGGATCCCCGTCGGGCTGATAGATCACCGCGATGCGGCTGCGCGGCCCCGGTTCGGCCAATGTCTTGCCGCACAACTCCTCCACTGAGACCACCGGGACCATCACTCCGCGCCAGTGAATCTCGCCGCGCAGGCCCGGTTCCTCGCGTGGCTGCTCGGGGTCGGCAAAACCGATGATCTCGGCCACCGCGACATTGGGTACCAGAATCTGCATGCCGTCCAGCGGCAACTGCATGCAGCGTATCGGATCCTGTTCGGACATCTCAGGCCCTCCTCACCAGCGCGGCGATGTTGTCCAGCAGTTCGTCTTCCTGGTACGGCTTGCCCATGTAGCGGTCCACGCCGATTTGCATCGCGTGATCGCGGTGCTTGGCGCCGGTGCGCGAGGTGATCATGATGATGGGAATATCCCGGAAACGCGGCTCGTTCTTCATGTGGGTGGCCAGTTCGAAACCGTCCATACGCGGCATCTCGATATCCAGCAGCATCACATCCGGCTGCGCTTCCTCGAGCTGGGCCAGGGCATCGACGCCGTCCTTTGCGGTCACCACGTCGTAGTCGTTCTTGCTCAACAGGCGGGTTGCCACCCGGCGCATGGTGATCGAATCGTCCACCACCATGACCTTGCGCCGCCCCTCTTCGGCATCGGGCAGCACCCTCTCGACCTGCTCCACCGCCTCGCCGAGACCCGGCTGCAGGCTGATGCTGGAAGTCAGGCCGTGACGCACCAGACCGTTGATCTCGAGGATCAGCACCACCCGGCCATCGGCCAGGATGGTGGCACCGGACAGGCCCTTGACCGGGTTCAGCAGCCTGCCCAGCGGCTTCACCACGATCTCGCGATTGCCGATGATCTCGTCGATATGCAGCGCCACCCGCTGGTCGCCCGAGCGTACCAGAATCACCGGCTCCTTGGCCTGCGGATCCTGGGCCTTGAAACCCTGCGAGACACCAACCAGGCTCGACAGGTAGTAGAGCTGGTAGACCTGCCCCGCATAATGCAGTTGCGGCTTTTCCTGCTGGTAGAACTGCTCGACCTGTTCGGCCTCGATGCGCGTGATGCCCTCGATGTTGATCAATGGCAGGGCATAGGCTTCCTCGCCGGCGCGCAGCAGGATGGCCTGGTTGATCGACAGGGTGAACGGCAGGCGCGCGGTGAACACGGTGCCTTCCGGCCCGCTGCTGATCTGCAGGGTGCCGCCCAGCTGCTTGATGTGGCTGTCCACCACGTCCATGCCGACACCGCGACCGGCCACCTGGGTGACCTGCTCGGCGGTGGAGAAACCCGGCTCGAGAATGAACTGGACGATTTCCTCGTCGGGCAGCTTGTCGTCCGGCTGCATCAGCCCCAGCTCCAGAGCCCGGGCACGCACCTTGTCGATGTTGATGCCGGAGCCGTCATCGATGATGCGCAGCACCACGTCGGAACCGTCACGACTGATATCGATGCGGATGGTGCCGGTCTCCGGCTTGCCCTTGTTGAGGCGTTCGATCGGCTTCTCGATGCCGTGGGAGATGGCGTTGCGCAGGATGTGTTCGAGCGGCGCGACCATGCGGTCGAGCACCTTGACGTCGACCTCGTTGTCCTCGCCGCGGACCTCCAGTTTGGCCTTCTTCGCCAGTTCGGCGGCGGTCTTGCGTACCAGCCGGCGCAGGCGCGAGGTGAGACCAGAGAAACGCACCATGCGACTGCGGATCAGTCCGTCCTGCAGGTCCGTATTGATGCGCGACTGCTGCAGCAACAGGGTTTCAGAATCCTTGACCTGCTCGCCGAGCAGGCCCTGCAGGCTCGACAGGTCATCCACGGATTCGCTGAGGGCGCGGGACAGCTCCTGGATCTGGGTATAGCGGTCCATCTCCAGCGGGTCGAAGCTCTGGGTCAGCTCGGCATCGCGGCGATGGCTGAAATGGATCTGCGCATCGGTCTCGGCCTCGAGCTGGCGCAGCTGGTTCTTCAGGCGCGAGATGGTCTGCGCCAGTTCGCCGAGATGGCTGCCGAAACTGGCCACCTGCTGCTCCATCCTGGCACGGTAGATACTGACCTCGCCGGCGGAATTGACCAGGTTGTCGAGCAGATCGGAACGAACCTTGACGATATCCTGGTCTCCGGAACGGGTCTCCGCCGGGGCAGGCTCGCTGCGTTTTGCGGACATGGCCTCGCCGCTATCGGGCTGCGGTTCTTCGACGGCAGGCGCTTCCTCGGGGCCGGCCGCGGGCGCCTCAGCCTCGAGATCCTCGCCACGACGCAGGCGTTGCAACAGGTCGATCTGGGCCTGCGGCGAATCCATGGGCTGGCGGGCCTGGGCCTGCTCGACCTGGCGATGCAGCAGGTCGAAGCTGTCGCGCAGTACCTCGATCAGCTCCTCGGTCTTTTCCACGCGGCCGTCGATAACGGCAATGAACAGGGATTCGAGTTCGTGGCTGAGGTCGCTGATGGCGTTGAAGTCGGCCATCTTGGCGCCGCCCTTGAGAGTGTGCAGATAGCGCTGCAGCTCCATTACCTGGTTGAAGTTCGGCGCCTCGTCGGAGGCAGCATCCTCTTCGGACCAGGCCTGCAGGACGCGATCGCTCATTTCCAGCAGATCGACAGCTTCCTCGATGAAGATGCCGACTAGCTCGTCGTCGTAATTCTCCTCGCCACCCTCGTTCATCATGCTCATGGTGTCGAGGAAGGACTGGGTGGTCTGGCCCGGCTGTTCCAGCGGACGCGACAGCACCACGGTGTGATCCACCAGGCTGTCCATCAGTTGCTCGAAATCCTCGCGCAGGCCTTCGTCGAGTTCGGGCATGCTGCGCGTTTCGACCAGCTCGCGGGTCATGGATTCGATGGCGTCGCTGCCACGGCGATACAGGTCCACGGAGGCACTGTCCAGGCCCTTGCCCTGCTCGAGCAGGGTCTTCAGCGGCGCCTCCATGAGCCGCGCAAGCAGGCCGATGGTTTCGATGTCGGCGGTGCGCGACGCGCCGTGAATGGTATGCAGGGCGCGATAGAGATCTTCGCGCGGGGGCAGCTCGCCCTGGGCCAGCGCTTCCTCAAGGACGGAATTTACGGTGCCGAGGTGCGACTCGACTTCTTGTTGATAGATGATCAGCAGTTCCGGGTCCAGCTGCAGGCCGGTTTCTCCGCTCGGCTCGGGGCTTTCGCTCGGAGCTGGTTCGGCTTCTTCGAAAGGCAGGGCCTCCCCTGCCGTTGCCGAGAAAGGGTCGGGACTGCTTTCCTCCCTGTCATCGGCCGTGGCCTGGGCCGGCTCCTCGGGCGCTTCCGGGTGATCGCCAGGAGACGATTCTTCCTCTGCCGCTGCCTCGGGTTCCGGAGCTTCGGCTTCCGCCTCGTCGATGGACGGAAACTCCGGCTCGGCATCGGATTCGGAGATCGTTTCGCTGCCGTGCAGATCGAAATCAACGTCCGACAGCGGGGCTTCATCGTCGATGCGCGGCAGGATCTCGGTCATGGGCTCGATCTCCGATGCCGCCCCGTCGTCCTCCTCGGCACCCGCCTCGCCTTGCTCCGCCTCCGCCTTCGATTCGGGCGCGTGCTGAGCCGCCGACACCGCCGGAATGACGCCGGTACGGTGCAGCTCCATCGCCTGGTCCGAATCGAACACCGCGAGGGAACGCGCCAGGTCGCGCAGTCGGGCAATGTCCACCTGCGGCGGTTTGCCGCTCTTGATCTCCTCGATCAGTTCCGGCAGCGCCTCGGCGGCCTCGCCCACGGCTTCGATGATTGGCTGGCTGACCGGTACGGTCTTGTCGATAACGCGATTGAGCAGGCTTTCGAAATCCCAGGCAAACTCGCCGATCTTCAGGGCGCCGACCAGGCGACCGCTGCCCTTGATGGTATGGAAGGAACGGCGGATGTTCTTCAACGCATTCTCGTCGGCCGGATGCCGGAGCCAGTCCTGTTGCTGCTGCAGGATGCTCTCGCTTTCTTCCTCGGCTTCCTCAAGATAGATCTCGAGGATCTCGGGATCGCTGCCGGGTTTGAGTACCGGTTCCTCTTCGATTGCGGCCGGGGTTTCGGGCTCGGGAGTGGCTGCCGGCGGAACCGCTGCGGCGGCCGCGGATTCTTCTTCCGCCGGCACCACCGGCACCTCGCTGGTCAGGTCGATGTCGAGACCGCCGGGAACTTCGCTGCCGGGCGTTTGCAGGCTTTCGCGCAACTGCTCCAGCTCGTTGCCGATCTCCTCGAGACTGACCGCCTCGGCCGGCGCCGCCGGGGCATCCATCGCCTGCATCTCGATTTCGGTGAGATCTTCGAGATCGCTGACTTCCGGCAGCGGCTCCTGCCCCGAATCCTGTACATCGGCCGGAGCCGGCTCGGACAGTTCGGCCTCCATGTTGGCAAGATCGACGGGTTCGAGTTCAGCCTCATCGACGGTATGGACATCGTGATCATCGGCAACGTCGATCATCAATTCTTCCGGCGTTTCCGCCTTCAGGCCTTTTTGATAGGTATCGGTCAACAGCAACTCGAGCTGGCTTTCGGCAAACCCCAGTACCGCATCGGCATCCCTGCGTTTCTCGCCCATGGCTTCGAGGTAGTATTCAAGGCTGACCACGACTTGAGAAAGTTGATCGAGGCGGTCGGTATCCATGAAATCGACCACATCGTGACTGTCGAGGTAATCGATCAAGCCCTGCACCACTGTAACGGCCCGGGGCTCATTGAGTAGGGAAAGTGCTCCCCGGGTCTCGGTCAACAGCTTGCGGCTGAAACCGAGATTCTCTTCCTTGGTAGAATCCTTGATAAAGTCGAGGATGGCATCCTTGATCTTCTGAATATTATCGAGAGAAGCGGTGACAACCGCCGCCAGCATGTTGACCATCTCGAACTCGTGGCTGCGATTGCCGCTTTCCTCCTCATCCACGACATAGGGCCGTTTCTCCAGCATCTCCAGGGCTTGTTCGACCTGCAGCAGCTCGCCGGCCATGTTCAGCAGCTTGCTCTCCTGCGGTTGCTCCCGTCCTTCGAGGATGGCCTCGATACGGTCGATCTGGGATTCGATCATCTCACGCTGGGACCCCAGACCGATCATCGCCAGGGTGTCGGAGATGACATGCAGTTCGTGTGGCAATTCAGCCAACTGGGCGGTGTTGCTCATGTCGCTGTTGACATAGACCTCGAGGCGGCTCTTGACCTGTTCCAGGTCACTGCAGACAGCCTCGGCCACGGTCTTCATCAGCTCTTGGTTGGGGCCGGCAATCGCGCCCTCGGCGGAATCGCTGGGCAGGAACTGTTCCAAACGGTAAGCGGTCTTGATGGCCTGGCTCTTGGGGCCGTTGCACTCCGCCTGCGCGATGTAATAGAGAAGGTTCTTGATCAGATCAAGCGGCTGGCGGGTCAGCAGTGCGCGCTCGCCTTGCAGGATCTGTTGACGCAGTTGCTGGTCCACCTTGCCGAGCAACATCTTGACGGACACACCTAGGGGCAGATCATCGCGGGCAATGGATTCGATCAGCGCGCCAACGATCCACCACAACCGCGCCACCTGTTCCGAATGTGCGCGCTCCTCGAGCACTTCGCTGATCCGGGCCAGACGGGCCAGATTGGCATCCACATTTTCTTCCCGAATCACGCCAAGCAGGGAATACTGGTAGGACGGACGCAGCTTTTTCGCCAGTACGCGGGAGGCCAGATTCTGCTGTTCCTCGATTTGTTCGGCATCGCCATTCTCGTGATGCATGGACAGATCGGGCAGAAACAGCAGCTTTTCGGAGAACAGATCCTCATTGCGTGCAGCTCGGATGTCATTGAGCAGAGGCAGGATGGCGATCGGAATATCCTGCTTTCCGGCCTGAATGTGCTCGAGGTAGTCGGGCAGTTGCAGCACCGCGCGTAACAATACCTCGAGAGCGGCTTCGTCACGCTGTTCGCGGCTAGCCACATAATCTGCCAGAGCTTCCATTTCCTCCGTCAGCATGGCTGCGCCATACTGTTCGATCATGCTCAAAACGCCTCGCAGCGAAGCGAGTTGATCCCGTACGCGCAGCGGCGCAGCTTCGTCGTTGTCCTCGATATAGCCGTTGAGATCGCGACGAATCGATTCGAGGGTCTCGTCGATCGATTTCTTGACCCAGCCGAGAGCGCTCTGCTTGATCGATGTCTGCTTGAAATCCATGCTCGGCTCCTAGGCCTGCTCAGCTTCGATTTCGATTTCCATCTCGTCGTTGACGGCTTCGGCCGTATGCATGACCGTGCTCTCGGCCAGTTCGTCCCCGGGCAGCTTGAAGCCGGCCACGGAACGACGCAGGGCCTTGACCAGGTGGGTGAGTTCGCCGATGGACTCGGAAGCCTCGGCTGCCTTGCGCGAGGTCTTCAGCGAGATCTGCTCGATACTGCCCATGGTCTCGGTAATGGCGACGCTTTCGCTGGCATGCTTCTGGGTCGCCTTGGAAATCTGCAGAATGCGCTGGGCAAGGTTGGTGGATACCGTCTCGATCTTCTCCAATGCGCTGCCCGCATCCTCGGCCAGGTTGGCGCCCTCGACCACGTGAGAGGTGGACTGTTCCATCGAGGAGATGGCCTCGTTGGTATCGGCCTGGATGGTTTTCACCAGCGCCTCGATCTGCTTGGTCGCGTCGCCGGTCCGTTCCGCCAGCCGCTGTACCTCGTCGGCCACCACCGCGAATCCGCGACCGGCCTCGCCGGCCATCGATGCCTGGATCGCGGCATTCAGGGCCAGGATGTTGGTCTGGTCGGAGATTTCCGTGATCAGGCTGACGATGTCGCCGATCTCCTGGGAGCTTTCGCCGAGGCGCTTGATGCGTTTCGAAGTCTCCTGGATCTGTTCGCGAATCGCTTCCATGCCCTGGATGGTCTTGCGCACGGTCTCGCCGCCCTTGTGGGCGATGTTGACCGAGTTGCGCGCCACATCGGCGGAGTCGCTGGCGTTTTCGGAAACCTTGCTCATGCCTTCCGAGATGCCGGTGATGGCCTCGCTGGCCTCGGCGATCTCGGTGGCCTGCAGTTCGGAGGACTGGGCCAGTTCGCGCGTCGTGGCCTGGGTCTCATTGACCGCTCCGGAAACCTGCTCCGCCGTCTGGTTGATGGTGCTGACCAGATCACGCAGGGCGTCGATGGAGTAGTTGACCGAGTCGGCGATGGCGCCGGTGATGTCCTCGGTGACCGTGGCGTGGGTAGAGAGATCGCCGTCCGCGAGGTTGGTCATTTCGTCGAGCAACCTCAGGATCGCGCGCTGGTTGCTCTCGTTCTGCTTCATCGAGTCCTCGAACAGACGGCGGGTACCGCGGATCAGCTGGATACCCAGGGCCATCAGCAGCAGGATCGCCAGCAGCGCCGCGGCATAGGCGGCCCAGATGTAATACCGGGCCTTGATGTCGATCTGCTCCAGGTCCTGCTCCAGGGCCGAGATGTCTTCCTGCAGCTTCGGCGTCAGCGACTGCACCTGGTCGGCGGCATCGCGCACCTCGAACAGTACCGGGGAATTCTCAAGGATATTGTTGACATTCTTCTTGACCACCGAGAACAGGTCGGCCAGCTGCAGCAGCTTGTCCACCAGCTCGTCACCGGTGAACTGGCTGATGCCCATCTCCTTGCTGCCCTCGAGCATGGCGATGAGGATGCGCTCGATGAGCGCGGTCTCGCGCCCGAACTGGTCGGCCGCGGCCATCACCTGCTCACCGCCGGAAGTGATCTGGTTGAGGCTGTTCTGCACGCTCTGGATCAACGCCAGCTGCCGCGAGGCCAAGGCGATATCCTTGCGCGGCGCCTTGTTCTTGATCAGGATCTTGACCACGTCGTCCGACAACACCAGCAGCTCGGGCAGGGACTCATTGATGACCTGCACATAGCCACGCACGGTCTCGATGGACTCCCGCGCGTTGAGGATCACGCGAACATTTTCGTCCACCGCCTTCCAGCTCTTCTCTTCCTGCTGCAGGGACGGACGCAGCGTATCCGGCACCGGCGGCAGGCCGATCTGGACATCGCCATTCCGGAGTTTTTCAAGATGACTGATGAAGCGTGCACGCACCCGCTTGAGCTTGACAAAAGCATCCGAAACACCAAGTGAAGCCTCAAGAGACTGGATGGCTACCTGTTGGGACAGCACTTTCTGCTCGTTGAGAAGGGAGGCATAAATCTTGGAATACCCCTCATGTTTGTCAGAGTAATAGAACAAGCCAGCCATTGTGACGATGGACAGCAGGATGCCGAACGCAAAGAGCCCCAGCGCCCGGGAACTGATAATCGACTGCGCGCCCGCCTTGCCCCGCCCCCCAGAAAAGCCCGACTTCAAACTATCAAGAAAAGCCATATCACCCTCGTTTTTATGATCCGGACCGCCTGCATGACAAGGCAACCCCTGTTGAATGCTTTGCCGGCACGAGCCGGCAATTCATTTCGGCTCAGGTCACCCTGAGAA
>WGBK01000232.1 GCA_015494335.1 Gammaproteobacteria bacterium
CGGGCGGTTTCGGCGTCGCGATCGACCACGGCCACCAGCTCGCAGTCCGGGTGAGCGGCGTATTTTTCGGCGTGGAACTTGCCCAGATGGCCCACTCCGACGACCGCGGTTCTCAAGGGTTTCGACATCTTCTCGTGCTCGCTGAAAAGCGGCTGATTATAACGGATAAATAACAAAGCACTGCATGATTCCTGATGAATGTGAACGCCTGATTGCGGGTGTCGACGAAGCCGGGCGCGGTCCTCTGGCCGGGGCAGTGGTGGCCGCGGCGGTGATTCTGCACCCGCAGCGCTCGATCGACGGCCTGACCGATTCCAAGAAGCTCTCCGAAAAGCGCCGTGCTGCCCTTGAGGTCGAAATCCGCGAGCATGCCCTTTGCTATGCCATCGCCGAGGCCAGCGTGGCGGAAATCGATGAGCTGAACATTCTTCACGCGAGCATGCTGGCGATGCGCCGGGCGGTGCTGGCGCTGGCGATGCGGCCGCATCATGTGCTGATCGACGGCAACCGGACACCCGATCTCGACGGACTGTCCTGCGAGGCCATCGTTCAGGGCGATCTGAGCGAGGCCTGCATCAGCGCGGCCTCGATTCTGGCCAAGCAGCATCGTGACCGGCAGATGCTGGAGCTGGACGGCCGCTTCCCCGAATACCGCTTTGCCCAGCACAAGGGTTATCCGACCGCCCTGCATCGCGAACTGCTGATCGAGCACGGTGCCTGCGAGGTGCATCGGCGCAGCTTCCGTCCGGTGCGCGAGGCCTTGCAGCGGCGGGGCGAGGCATGAGCACCCGTTTCGTCCATCTCAATGTCCACAGCGAGTTCTCGCTGGTGGACTCGACCCTGCGCATCAAGCCGCTGATCGAGAAAACCGTCGAGCGCGGCATGGGCGCGGTGGCGCTCACCGACATGTCCAACCTGTTTGCGCTGGTGAAGCTGTTCAAGGCGGCCACCGCGGCCGGGGTCAAGCCGATCTTCGGCGCCGATCTGTGGATCCGCCATGCCGGGCGCGACCAGGAACTGAGCCGGCTGATCCTGCTGTGCCAGAACGATGCCGGTTATCTGAACCTCAAGAAACTCATCTCGCGTTCCTACCAGGAAGGTCAGATCGCCGACCGGCCGACCGTGGCCGCCGAGTGGCTGCAGGGCATGAGCGACGGCCTGATCGCCCTCTCGGGCGCCCTAGAGGGCGATGTCGGCCAGGCCGCCCGCGCCGGCAACCGGACGCTGGTCGGCGAGTATCTCGAAGCCTGGCAGGCGCTGTTTCCCGGCCGCTATTTTCTCGAGATCCAGCGTACCGGGCGGCCTCACGAGGAACAGTGGATCGAGCAGGCTGCGGCGCTCTCTGCCGAGCACGGCATCCCGCTGGTGGCGACCAACGCGGTGCGTTTCGTGGATCCCGACGATTTCGAGGCCCACGAGGTGCGGGTCTGCATCTGCAGCGGCTTCACCCTCGACGACCAGCGCCGTCCGCGTCAGTATTCCGATCAGCAATTCCTGCGCAGCGCCGACGAGATGGTCGAGCTGTTCCGGGACATTCCGCAGGCGGTGGAGAACACCGTGCGCATCGCCGAGGCCTGCAATGTCCGCCTGACCCTGGGCAAGAACTACCTGCCGGAATTCCCGATACCCGAGGGCCACACCACCGACAGCTTCTTCCGCGAAGTGGCGCGCAAGGGGCTGGAGGAAAGGTTGGAATTCCTGCAGTCCAAGCTGCCGCCGGGCGAAACCCTGGATCGCAAGCCCTATGACGAGCGTCTCGAAACCGAGCTGGATGTCATTATCCAGATGGGCTTCCCGGGCTACTTCCTCATCGTCATGGACTTCATCGAGTGGGCCAAGCGGCACGATATCCCGGTCGGCCCCGGGCGCGGTTCCGGCGCAGGCTCGCTGGTGGCCTACGCGCTGAAGATCACCGATCTCGACCCCCTCGAATACGAGCTGCTGTTCGAGCGCTTCCTCAACCCCGAACGGGTTTCCATGCCCGACTTCGATATCGATTTCTGCATGGAGAAGAGGGACCGGGTCATCGACTATGTGGCCGATCACTACGGACGCAACCAGGTGTCGCAGATCATCACCTACGGCAGCATGGCGGCCAAGGCGGTGGTGCGCGATGTCGGTCGCGTGCTTGGTCAGCCCTACGGCTTCGTCGATCGCATCGCCAAGCTGATTCCCTTCGAGATCGGCATGACCCTGGACAAGGCGCTGGAGCAGGAAGAAGACCTGCGCCGCCTGTACCAGGAAGACGAGGAGGTGGCCGCGATTCTCGACATGGCGCGCAGCCTCGAGGGCCTGACGCGCAATGTCGGCAAGCACGCCGGCGGCGTGGTCATCTCGCCCAGCGATCTCAATGATTTCACGCCAATCTACTGCGAACCGGGCGGCAGCGGCCTGGTGTCCCAGTTCGACAAGGGCGATGTCGAGGATGTCGGCCTGGTCAAGTTTGACTTCCTCGGCCTGCGCACGCTGACCATCATCGACTGGGCGCTGAAGGCCATCAATGCGCGCCGGGGCGAGGACGATCGCATCGAGATCGAACGCATACCGCTGGACGACGCGGCGGCCTTCGAGGTCTTGCTGTCCTGCCAGACCACGGCGGTGTTCCAGCTCGAATCGCGCGGCATGAAGGAACTGATCCGCCGCCTCAAGCCTGATTGCTTCGAGGATATCGTGGCCTTGGTGGCGCTGTTCCGCCCCGGCCCGCTGCAGTCGGGCATGGTGGACGATTTCATCAACCGCAAGCATGGCCGCGCCAAGGTCGAGTATCCACATCCGGCCCTGGAAACCATCCTCAAGCCAACCTACGGCGTGATCCTGTACCAGGAACAGGTCATGCAGATCGCCCAGGAGCTGGCCAGCTACACCCTCGGCGGTGCCGATCTGCTGCGCCGTGCGATGGGCAAGAAAAAGCCCGAGGAGATGGCCAAGCAGCGCGAGATCTTCCTCGAGGGCGCCCTGGGCAACGGCGTCGAGGAGAGTACCGCCAACTACATCTTCGACCTGATGGAGAAGTTTGCCGGTTACGGCTTCAACAAGTCCCACTCGGCGGCCTATGCCCTGGTCTCCTACCAGACGCTGTGGCTGAAGGCGCATTTCCCGTCGGAATTCATGGCCGCGGTACTGTCGGCGGACATGGACAACACCGACAAGGTGGTGACGCTGATCGAGGAATGCCGCGAGATGGGCTTGCGCATTCTGCCGCCGGACATCAACCGCTCCGACTATCCCTTCCGCGCCAGCGACGATGGCGAGATCCTTTACGGCCTGGGCGCGATCAAGGGCGTGGGCCAATCCGCGATCGACGCCATCCTGACCGAGCGTGAGCAGGGGGATTTCCTGTCCCTCGACGATTTCTGCGAGCGGGTCCATACCGGCAAGGCCAACAAGAAGGTGCTCGAAGCCCTTATCCATGCCGGTGCCCTGGATGGCTTCTCCGACAACCGGGCCGCGCTGCTGGCCCATCTTCCCTATGCAATGCAGGCCGCGGAACAAAAGCAGAAGGATCGCGAGGCGGGTATGGTGGACCTGTTCGCGATGGAAGAGGAGCCGGTCGAGGCGCGGCCCCTGCCGCGGGTACCGCCCTGGGACGAACGGGAACGACTGACCCACGAAAAGGACAGCCTCGGGCTCTATTTGACCGGCCACCCCATCGACCTGTTCGAACCGGAGTTGCGTCAGATCGTCGATCGCAGCCTGGCCCAGTGGCTGGAGAAGCTGGACCCGGGCGAGTCAGCCGATTCCGGAGGCAGCGGCTACCGCCGGCGCAAGGATGAACCGGCCACGGTGGCCGGCATCGTGGTGGGCATGCGCACGCGCAACACCCCCGCTGGCCGCATCGTCATGGCCACCCTGGACGATCGCAGCGGCCGGGTCGAGGTGAGCATCTTTCCCGACCTGCTGGCCGAGGTCGAGGATATCGTCGGCAAGGATCAGATCCTGGTCGTCGAAGGGGGCATATCCTGGGACGACTACAATGGAGGCCTTGGCCTGCGCGCCCGCCACATCGAGCGGCTGGAAGACTGGCGCGCCCGCCGTGCCCGCGCCCTGCACATCGATCTGGCCGAACAGAATCCGGAAATCCGCGAGCTGCACCAGTTGCTTGAACCCTACCGCGAGGAAGCTTCGCTACCCCTGGTGTTTCATCACCGGCATGGAAACTACCGTTGCCGCCTGCCCGGCAACGGCTGGACCCTGAAACCCGCCGACGACTGCCTGCTGCGCCTCGACACCCTGATCGGCCGCAAGGCCTTTCATGTGGATTATGGGCGGGGCGGGGACCGGTGATCCGCCGGTTTGCGGCATGCTCATCGGCTTGTTGAAAGCAAAAACCGGTTTGATTACACTCGGGCCAATTGGCGCAAGGCCAAAATCGTGGAAACCATTACCAAGGAGAGACCTTCATGAAATCCATATTCAAGTACACCCTTCTTTCGCTGATACTGAGCTGGGGCCTGGTCGCCTGTGGCGGCGGAGGCGGCAGTGGCGATGACAATGGCGATTCCGGCGCCTACAACGGAGCCACCGGAGCGGCCAGGGTATCCATGGACAACAGCGACGACCTGACGCTGGCGGCAGTTTCGGGCATCAAGGCTGCCGTAAGCGAGGACTTGATCCCCGATTCGATTCCCAGTGGTTCCACGCGCCCCCAGGGTGCTGTCAACTGGAAACGGCTTGCGTCCCGTACCGCCAATCAGCCTGTAGAGGGTGTCTGCCGCAGTGGTTCCGTGGACGTTACCAGTACAGAAAATGGAAGTGGTACGGCCGGTACTGTCACCATGGTGTTCGACAACTGTACCTATGACGATACCGATACCGGTGAAACCGTCACCATTGATGGCACGATGGAGTATGTCTTCAATGAGGATCACAGTTTCTCGGTCACCATCCACAACATGACCGTGACCAGCAGCTATGGAACGGAGCATATGGCTTACTACCACATGGCCTGTGATGCCGATTTCAACTGCACCTGGACCACGGATGTTGCGGGTATCGACGGAAGAACCTACCGGATTGAAAATGCACAGATTTACGGAACTGCTATGTTGGATGGTTCACTGACCGTCTATGATCCGGATCATGGGGCGATCGAGGTCATTGTCGAAGGCGTTCTGTATGAGTGTGCCACCGGTGTGCCGAGTGCAGGCAGCATTATGCTTACCGGTGAGGGTGGCAGTTCAGCGAGTGTCGTGTTCAATGATTGCAACAGCTTCACGGTCACTGTGGACGGTGAATCCACGATCTACAACTGGGCAGATATTCTGGGAGGTTGATGCCCACTGTGTCGAGAGACGAAAAGCCCGGCCCTGTGCCGGGCTTTTTCTTGTCCGGAGGTTGCAGAAGTCAGGGCCTGAAACAAGCCTCGTTTTCCTCAAGCTGGTCCGACATCAGGTAGAGGAACAGATCCCGATGCTGCTCCGGCAGTGGCAGGTCGCGGTTGCTGTCGAGGGCGGGGAAGGCGCGCAGCTGCAGGCCGGTGCGGGTCGGGCCGGGGTTTACGCAATTGACGTGCAGGCCGCTGCCGTCGAACTCGCGGGCGAGCAGGCTGGCGAGGCGGTCGATGCCGCCCTTGCTGACCATGTAGGCGTCCCAGTAGGTGCCGGGTTTGTCGTCGGTCATGAACACCAGGGACGAGCGTTCGGGTTGTTTCAGCAGGCCGATGGCATGCTTGGTCAGCAGATAGGGTGCATTCAGGTTGACCTGCATGACCTTGAACCAGGTTTCGCTGTCGCTGTGCTCGAACGGGGTCGGTGCGCCGAGCAGGGCGGCGGCATGGAGCAGGCCGTCGAGCCGACCGAATTCCTTGCCAATGTTCTCGGCCATGTCGTAGTAATCCTTTTCCGTGGCGCCTTCGAGATTCAGCGGATAGATGGCTGGCTGGGGCGCGCCGCTGGCCTCGATCTGGTCGTAGATCTCTTCCAGCATGCGCACATTCTTGCCCAGCAGAATCACGGTGGCGCCGGCCTCGGCGTAGATCTTCGACATCGCGCGGCCGTAACCGCCGGTGGCGCCGGTGACGAGAATGACCTTGTCCTTGAGGCAATCGTTCTGGGGTTGGAAATCGGCGGGCAGGCTTGCGGTTTTCATCGGGGTTCCTGTTTGGTTTCAGCGAGGGTTATTCTTGCTGGATGCGGGATGTTTCATTTTCATGTAAACACCTCCAGCCTTTAATTCATCAATCATCTGTTGGAGACGTTTATCCCTGGTTTCCTGTCTTTTTGCCCTTTCTATCCAGCCGATATAATCGTTTTGTTGATAGGCAGGGCGTGCTTCATAATCGGAAACAACGCGATTTTCTTCCAACGCCAGTCGGATATATTCCGGCATTGAATGTTTCTGTCTCTTCAGTTTGGAAAAGTCTTTCGTCACGAATCTATCGTTCTTACTCACCTAACAGCGGGTACAGCTGCCGGGGGTGTTCGATCTCATGATCGGCGCCCCAGTCTTCGGGGTTTGCGTTATCGTCGATATAGCCCCATCGGGCAATGACCGTGGTCATGCCGGCGGCATTTCCGGCTTCGATATCGCGAGGGTCGTCACCGACATAGCAGCAGTGGCCGGGGTCGATGCCGATGCGCTCCGCGGCGCTGAGCAGCGGTAGCGGATGGGGCTTGCGTTTGGCGGTGCTGTCGCCGGACAGGGTCACTGCGCTGCGTTGCGCCAGGCCCAGTTCGTCCATCAGC
>WGBK01000233.1 GCA_015494335.1 Gammaproteobacteria bacterium
CATTCTTGTCGATGACGACGAAAGCGCCGTCCTTGACATCGATTTGGCCGTACCAGACGAAGATCATGGAGATGCGCTCTTTCATGGGGATGGGTTTGAGCGGCGGCAGCATGGTTCAGGCGGCTCGCGGTTTGACCTGGCTGTGAATGCTGGCTTCCTTGTCCCTTCTGGCCAGGCGCAGATCGTAGTCCGTCTGCAGGTTGAGCCAGAACTCGGCACTGGTGCCAAAGTAGCGGGCCAGGCGCAGGGCGGTGTCGGCGGTGATGGCGCGGCTGCCGTTGAGGATGGCGGTAATACGGTTGGCAGGCACATGCAAGGCTCTCGCCAGGGCATTGGCCGACAAGCCCAGCGGTTCCATGAATTCCCGGCGCAACAGTTCTCCCGGCGTGGCGAGAGGCAGCCATTGCGGTTCGCTGTTTTCGTCGTTCATGATCTTTCCCTCAATGATAGTCGGTGATTTCCACATCCCGGGCATGGCCGTCGTTCCAACGGAAGCAGATGCGCCACTGGCCGTTGATTCGAATACTCCACTGGCCCGCACGATCGCCCCGGAGGGCTTCCAGGTGGTTGCCCGGAGGCATTTTCAGGTCTTCCAGACAAGTGGCGGCATCCAGCATCCGGAGCTTGTCGAAAGCCCGGGGTTGGATCTCCGGCGGTAGCCGGCCGGTGCGGCGGCCCTGGAATACCGTGGCCGTAGCCTTGTCGCGAAAGTCCTTTATCACGGATAGATTAGTATGTGTTACGTAATGCGTCAATCAGGCGCGGCGAATCAGCATCAGGCCGCAGCCGAAGGCTTTCGAGCGACCCAGGCCTTGCTGCAACATGGTCAGGAAGGTTGTTGCCTCTATGATGGTCAGGCTTCCTTGAATATCCAGGCTGGTGAATTGTCGTTTGTTCGCATCCCCGGGCTTTCTCAGTTTGTGAAACTGGTGGTTGGAAACAAGGCAGTCGCTCGGTTGAAAGCCGTGTTTCTCTCCCTGCTTTTGCAGCCAATTCCTGGTGGCTTCGTGATGGATGACGGACGGCGGCGGCCAGCTTTCTCCTCTCGGATCACTCTTGCGGTATTCATCGATGGCCGCCTCGATGATGTCGCGACGGATGCGCCGCTTGCTGTGGTCGTCGACCTTGCGGGTGACCACGGCATTGACGCGAAGCTGGAACTGCAAGTGGTCGCCCTCTTGCAGTTGTGGCGCGAAAAGTTTGGTTTCTACGGTCAGGCTGTCGTTTCCTTCTACTGGGTGTCTTGCCGACAGCAGGTAGTAGAACGGCGGCTCGCCGGGCTTGTCCTCTCGCCGGTAAAGAAAGTCACGTTGTTGATCGGGCGCATTGTCAAACAGGCTCCAGATCATCTGGTGTTCACGGAACAAATCGGCGGTGACGCCTCGCCGGCACTGGTTTCGGATACCCTGCCGGGTAAAACGAACTCGGCTCAGGTACATCACTCACCTCCCAGGTGGACGAATTCATCGCGTGGCGCGAATTGCCAGCGTTGGCGGCTCAGGGGCTGGTCATAGCGTGGCGTCTGGAAGTCGTGCTCCATGCCGGATTCCATGTCTGCTTCCCAGTAGTAGCGTGGAGATTTCTCGCAGAGTCCGGTTAGCCAGGGGGCGATGCAATAGGCGTCCAGCGCCGTTCTGAGGTCGGCCGCGGGGATGACTTCCGGGTTGAGCGGCAGTGCTGGCGGACAGGCCTTGCGTCCAAGGTAGAGCGGAAACACCGGCTCCAGCAATGCGTCGCTCAAGCGATCGGGGCTAAAGCGATCGTCTGTGCTGGTGACGGCGACGATGCTCAGGGCATCCTGCCGATAGCTTCGGAAAGAAAGCATGGTGCCCAGCTTGGGCTCGTGCAGCTCGTCGCGCCGCGTCTGCAAGTGCTGTTGTTTTTTTGCGGATGGGGGTACTTGAATCGTGTGGAAATCCCGCAGAGCTAGGCCGGGCGTCAGCAGCTTGATGCCGAAGCGGCAGGCCTCGCTCAAAGATCTATGTTCTGCTTCTTCATCGCGGCGGATGCCGAGGGCTGCGGCCAACAGGCCCAGCAAGGCCGAGCGGCTGGGGTGATCGTCGCTCGGACGCTCCTGCCCCACGGCCTGCCCACCCCAGGCGGCCAGCGGTGCGTAGAGTTGAAAAACCAGATAGTCTTCCATGACTCAGTCCGCCACGAAGTTGATGATTTCTTCGAGCGTTGCGCCCTCGCCGGTATGGGCGTTCATGGCGCGCAGTTCATCGGCGCAGTCGCCGTACATGCGGTCGAAATTGTCGCGTTGTTTTTCCAACGCTTCAATGGCATCGGTCATCAGGTCGTTGCCGCGAACGGGTTTCAGAAAAGCCACCGACAGACTGCGGGGTTGCTGGCTACCTTTCTCGGCCAGCAGGTAGGAGGTATAGGCACGGGAAGCGAAACTGTTCTGCTTGCCCGTGGGTGCAACCTTGGCCGCCGCCTCGGTGAGCGCGGCGATAGCCTTGCGCGCCAACGCTTCATCCCCTTGCAGGTTTTCCACCAGCCGATCGCGGTCGATGCAGATATACTGGTAGAACACGCCGGAGCTGAAGCCGGCATCCCCCATATGTCCCGCGCCGGCGTCTTCTTCATGGGTGTTGAGATCATCCACGGCAGTGAAGAAGTCGTCTTCAATTTTCACCTGATTGACGGTGACGGCATGCGCCACCTGGGCGGCGGCCTCGACATTGAACGCCGGACTGGAGGCCAGCATACGGCCGAACAGGGCGATATCCACGGCTTTTGGCTTTACACGAAGCAACGCCAGTTCATCCTTTTCGGGTTCCCGATTTTCATTTGCCAGGGTATCGGCCAGGGCCATGACCGCCTGCCATTCTTCGGGGGAGACGTGAGCAAGTTGTTCGATCTCCAGTGGGTTTTCCTTTTTGACCTTGCCGAAAACGCCAGCGATGGCGGAGGCCCATTTTTCGGCATCCTTTTCCTTGACGCCCGCGCCGGTCAGCTTCTCGTACACTTCCGTACCCAGGCGCTTGGTGCGTGTGCCCTTGAACTCGCTCAGGGCGTTCTCGAAATGCTCGGAGGTTCGCCAGGCCCGCTTGAGGCTTTGCGACGAAATCCGCAACCGTTCCGTACCGCCGATGATGGCGGTTTTAGGCCGCCCGAGATCATCCCGGTTGAGATTGGAAGGCGGATAGGAAGTAAGCAGGTGCAGTTGGATGAATTGAGTCATGATTTAAGCTCCTTTTGAGATGGACTTCGTGTTTGCCAGGCTTTGGGGCTCGTAATAGCCTTGCGCCATCCGGTATTCCCATTGGCGCGCGCCCCGATAGCGGTCGGGCGAGCGCTGTTGGGCATGCCAGTGCAGGATTTCATCGGCGAGTTGTATGGGGTCCGCCGTCTTGCTCAACTGTATGAGGGCACGGCGCATGCTCTGATAGAAATCCTTAACGCTATTCGATGCCAACAGGCGTTGAAAACGTAGTTCGCTGAACAAAGGCGTATTGCTGCCGGGTTTTGGGTGGCCCAGCAGAACAGCGGTGGGCTGGTCGGTTGGATTCTCCACCCAAGCCAACAGGCCGGCGATAAGCGCCAGTCCTTCCGCGTCACGCTTGGTTTTCTGGCACAGCCGAAAATAGGCCGGTTCCAGCATCACCGCATCGAGCTTGTCGCAGCGGCGCAGGCGAGCGCGGTCGCCACGGTGATTTTCGTCATGCAGTTCGCTGTGCCATTCTCGAATGGTCTGCTGCTCTTCGTCTTTCAGGATAAATAAACGCATAAGCTACTCCAGTCAGGCCGCCAGGTTTTTCAGCGCGCGGCTGCCATTGAGGTGGTGATTGAGCCCGCCCTTGCCGTCGCGCGCCTTGACCACGCGCTTGAGATCGCCATCTTCATTCAGGCTGGACAGGGCGTATTGATCGAACAGTTGTCGGGCTTCGTTTTTCAGGGCGCTGGCCCACTGTTTCAACAGCGCGTCGATGGCGTCTTCGTCATCGAGTTGTTCGACCAGTTGCTGCAGCAATCGGTAGAAAGGCGCTTCTGTGGTGGACCAGAAGTTGGCGTCGATAAAGGACATGTCGCCCT
This sequence comes from Gammaproteobacteria bacterium, assembly GCA_015494335.1. Classification (GTDB taxonomy): domain Bacteria; phylum Pseudomonadota; class Gammaproteobacteria; genus S144-22. The sequence goes on from WGBK01000233.1 coordinate 4,039, forward strand.
TTGCGTCCTTCGGGCTATCGAACCAGGCGCTTTTTAAGGCGGACTTGAGGGTCTTGAGCGCATCGGTGGCGGCTTCGATCATTCTTTGTGCAATGTCGGCTATTTCCATGCGCGCTTCCTGATCGAGATTGAACAACGGCATTTCGGCTTCGTACCAGCAACGCGCCTTCATATTGTCCATGTCATAGCCGAAGGCCCATAGACGGGGCTTGAAATCGAGTTCCGACATACGGTTTTGCCGATCACCGTAACAGCGCACCACCAGCGCCGGAGCTCGGGTGAACTTGCCCTGTTGCGCTGTGACCGCCAGCCCCAGCCAATGGCGATAGCCCAGCCCACCGGGTTGGGCCTTGATGGAAAGCGGCTCCTTGTCTGTTTCGAGGACATAAGGGGTCAAGGGGTGCTGCCAGTATCCCGCATAGTTGATGCCATAGTTCTTGGTGATGTAGTGATCCACTAGGCGGGAAGCGGGTTCACCGGCAAGGTCGCAGCGTCCCTCATGATCCGATGGTCGCAGGCGCATGCGCCGGGGCATGGACCAGTACACCTGCAACGGATGGGCGTGTTCCGGGTAGGTTTCCATGCCCTTCTTTTCGCTGGTGCGGGTCGGCGCCATCCACGGGAAGATTTTTCCAATGGCATCATTTTCGTGGTCACCGGGGAGTTGCAGCAGTTCATCCTGCGTCAGCACATTGAGCCACAAGCGCTGCCACAGACAATCGCCTTCACTGTTTTCCGGTGGCAAGACCAAAGTGGTGAGCGGCCCGCCGCCACGCACTGATACGCGATGACCAACACCGCCGGATGGGGCATTGATCTGCAAAGTGAACAGGGCGAGGGCGGCCATCTCCGGCGAGAGTTTCTCGATGCCGCCACGCTTGATGAAATGATCCTGGTTGTCGCGCAGCGTCTTGCCGCCGGGTGCTTCGATGAACAGCGCGGCAATTTCTTTCTCCTCGCCCCCGTCTAGCGTCAGATCCTGCATGAAGGCCGGTTCGCCGATGGCAGAGAAGATTTCAAAGGCCCGTTCGTAGGGGGCGAAGGCTTGATCCAGGGTTTTGGCGTCGGGCGGTTCTCGCCACCGCTGCCGCCATTCCCTGTGGCTTTCTGGCGCGAAGGCGGTCTGTAGCAGGCCGATGAGGAACTGGTAGAGGGCGCCGCGAAAATCAGCGCGGGGGGATGCTATGTCAACAATATCCTCGCGCCCCAAGTCGGAGACTGAGGCAACCCCATGAGTCCCGTCCCGCAGGGAGACGCTAATCCATTTCAGTTTCAACAGGTTCATCCGTATGATCTCCAGAGGATTTGTAATCGAATTCGATATGAAACCAACGGCCTAATCGAAGCACGATTCGTAGGAATATATTGCGCATCACCGCCCCCAAAACACCAAGTTCATAATCAGTGTAAGTTGTAAGCGGTTTGACAGTCAAGCGCTGTTCATTCATCATATAGCGGTATTCCCCACACTTGTGGGGATGAACCGTTGTAGGCGGTTTGCGGAACATGTTCCTCACATTCGTGGGGCTCCAGGAGGGGCAACTCATGTTGCCCCTCTTATTTCGAAACCGGTATCCACGGAATATTCCAGTATGATGCGTTGCCCCGACTCCGTGAGTGCCTGAGTGCGCCAAGCCCCTTCTTTCTCCTCAAGAGGTATGATCACGCTGTTCTCATCGAATAACCGTTCGCTTTCCCGCAGATTCTCCAGCGCCTGCTGCAACACAGGATCATCCACTAGCGCAAATGCCTGTAACTGTTGGGAGTTGATCCGCAGGCTGGACAGATCCCACGAATAACGGTCTTCGCGCGCCCAGGGCGTAAGCTGACCGTTCTGCCAGCGGGCAAGGTAGATGGTCCGGCTTTCGTCACCGAGGCGGGTGGCGACGCGGGCTTCCTCATCCCAACGCTGGTTGCGGCGATAGCCGGCCTCCAGCTGGAGGCTGGCGAAGCGACCGGCATCGCGTTCGGCATGGGTCTCGCCATCGACCTCAGTCTTGGCGTCGATCAGCCCTGCCGGAATCGGGCCGTCGTCGTCATAGACGGGCTCCAGCAGATCGCGGGCGTCGTCGGGCATTTTCCAGCCGCCTTTCTCGGCCAACAGCCTGGCCGTGCGCCACAGCACCAGGGTGTCGGGATAGACG
>WGBK01000234.1 GCA_015494335.1 Gammaproteobacteria bacterium
ACCGGGCCGAACATGGAAAACGCCTCCATCGTCTTCACGCTGTTCCTGATCTTTGCCGGCGCGGCCCTGGCGGCGACCCTGGCCCTGTGGATGCGACAGACGCTGATTATTGCCTATATTGTCGTGGGCCTGCTGATCGGCCCGTCCGCCCTGGGTCTGATCCAGGATCCGACGCTGATCCAGAACATCGCCAATGTCGGCATCATCTTCCTGCTGTTTCTGCTCGGTCTCAACCTCAATCCGGCGGACCTGATCCGGATGGCCGGCGAAACCACCCTGGTGACCGGCCTCAGTTCCCTAGTGTTGCTGGGCCTGGGCTACGGTTTCGGGCGCTGGCTCGGCTACGGCGACACCGAGGCCCTGCTGCTCGGTTCGGCGCTGATGTTCTCCAGCACCATCATCGGCCTGAAGCTGATTCCGACCACGGTGCTGCATCACCAGCATACCGGCGAGATCATGATCTCGGTGCTCCTGTTCCAGGACATCATCGCCATCATTCTGCTGCTGGTGCTCGAGGCTGCCAGTCAGCCGGTGATCGATGGCTGGAGCCTGTTGCGTCCGCTGCTCAGCCTGCCGCTGCTGGTGCTGGCGGCCTGGCTGGTTGAGCGCTACCTGCTGGCACGGCTGATCGCGCGTTTCGATCGCATTCAGGAATACATCTTCCTGCTCGCCATCGGCTGGTGCCTGGGTGTGGCCGAGGCCGCGGAGTCGCTGGGATTGTCCTACGAGATCGGCGCCTTCATCGCCGGGGTGGCGCTGGCGCGCAGCCCGATTGCGCTGTATATCGCCGAAAGCCTGAAGCCGTTGCGCGATTTTTTTCTCATCATCTTCTTCGTCGCCCTGGGCGCCAACTTCGATCTTGCGGTGGTGCAGCAGATCTGGCTGGCCGCGCTGGGCCTGAGCCTGCTGGCGGTGCTGGCCAAGCCACTGCTCTACCACGGGTTGTTGCGCCTGTCGAAGGAGGGCAGAGGGCGTTCGCTGGAAGTGGCGCTGCGGCTTGGGCAGATGAGCGAGTTCTCGCTGCTGGTGGCGGTACTGGCAGCGCAGATGGGCGTGATTCGCGACGAAGTGAACTTCCTGATTCAGTTCGCCACCCTGATCACCTTCCTGCTGTCCTCGACCTTCGTGGTGATGACCTACCCGACTCCGATTGCGGTCAGCGACCGTCTGCGGCGGGATTGAGGCTCAGACCGTAAGCCCGATCTCCACGGCCTGCAGTTGCTTGCTGCGCAGGTAGGCCAGCTTGCCCAGCCAGACCGGCACCGGATCCGGGATGCCCAGCAGGTAGCCCTGGCCGAGATCGATGTCGATGGCCTCCAGGCTCTGCAGCTGCTCGCGAGTCTCGACATATTCCACCACCGTGCTCAGGCCGAGTTCCCGCGCCATCTGCCGGGTGATGCGGATGATCTGTTCGCTGGCCGGGTTGCTGCCCAGCTGGTTGGTCAGGGAACCGTCGATCTTCAGGTACTGGATGCCACCGCGCAGGGCCAGCTCGATCACCGTCTGCAGTGAGGAAAATCCGGTGCCGAAATCGTCGATGGCAAAGTTCAGGCCGTGTTGTTCGTGCAGCTGGTAGACCCGTTCCAGGTTTTCCAACAGGATCTGCTCGGTCAGTTCCAGCACGATCTCGAAACCGGCCAGCGGTCCCTGCATGGCTTGCTGCAGTGCCTGGATGTAGCCCTCGTCTTCCAGCGTCAGGGCGCTCACATTGATGAACAGCCTGCCGGTAAGCTGGCTCAACTCGTCGCTGAGGCGGGTCAGCCGTTCCAGCACCAGGCGGTCGAAGCGCTCGACCAAACCAAGCCGGATGATGTCGTCGATGAACAGCCCCGCGCTGATGTAGCCGTTCTGCTCGCGAAAACGCCCCAGCACCTCGAAGGCGTGGATCTGCTGGCGGGCGTCCAGTTCGACCAGTGGCTGTACGAAGACTTCGACATGATCGCGGTCGAGCTTCTGGACCAGGTCGATACTCTGGCGATAGCGCTGGCGGATCCATTCCATCATCGCATCCAGTTCCTCGCGGCTGTTCCGCACGCGCGGCTGGTCGGCCGTGTCGGCGCGGCTCAGATAATCGACGATCAGGTGCATGTTCTCGGTGGTCAGCTCGTTCAGCTCGGTCAGGCTGATGCCGGTGATCATCAGGTCCATCGGAAAGGGCAACTCTCGTTGCTGCTGCTGTTCGGCAACGCAGGCTTCGATCTCGTCTATCAGGGCCTCGACCCGGTCGCGGTCGCAGCGCAGGCAGTGGAGATAGAAATCGCCGGCGATGCCGCGGGTGTAGACCATCCAGGACTGGTGTTTCTCGAGCAACTGGCTCAGGCAATCGTCGAGCAGCTGCAGGCTGCGGTCTCCGTTCTCGACACCGTACATCTGGTTGATGTGGTTGAGACGGCGCAGGTTGACCACGCAGAAGAACTTCTCGCCGGGCAGGTAGAGGGCGGCCTGAACGAAGTTGAAGAAGCTCTGGATGCGGTTGGTCTGGCTTTCGAAATAGAGCACGCCAAGTAGTTGGGTCAGTTCGTTGACCATCTGCCGAGTCTCGCTATAGGCGAGGTAGGCGTTGTCGTAGCGCTCCACGGCCAGCATGGCGTAGAGAATGCCGGCCTTCTGGCGGATCAGCCGGTGCTGCTCGAGGATATGATCGCAGGTCTTCAGGTCGAGGCAGATGAGCAGGCTTTCCGGATACTGCAGGGCCTCGGTAAAGCGGCTGTCGGCGGCGGAGGTCAGCGGAAAGCCGTCGAGCCCGTCGAGCAGGGCCCGGTTGACGCGCTCCAGCCAGTCGCGATAGAGGCGGATCAGCAGCCGGTTCTGCATCTGAGCCTGACCAAGGGGTTCGCTGGCCGAGGCGTCGGCGCGCAGGTATTGCAAGGCGGCCTGCTGACGGGCGGCGTCGTGGAGGGCGTTGAGATCCGAATACAGTTGCATGGGGTCGATCTCGTCGCGATGGCGGGAGGCTTCGATGTGCAGCAGTTCGGACTTGAGGTGATTGAGACTGCCGGTCAGCAGGTGGAAGGGCAGCTTCAGTTCGAGATAGACGTGGGCCAGGCTGCGACCATCCAGATCATCGCTGCGGGACAGTCGAAGCAGGGAATCCCGGTGTACGCCGCGCAGGCGGTCGAGGGCAGGGGTATCGAGCAGCTGGTCGAGATTGCTGTTTTCGCGGTGGAAGGTTTCCAGGCCGTCGATGAGATCGCCGATCTCGGCCTCGGAGAGGGTAAACGCCATGAGGTACTCGCTGGGCGATCCGGGCCGCCGCTTGTGCAGGAGGTTCTCTCGATCATAGTTTCGAATGCCGGCGGCGGCAAGTTGCAGGGGTTCAGCGGCAGTTCAGTAGACCCGGCCTAGACTCCCGGTCAATCTCCACAAAAGAGGTACGCGACATGAACAAGTTCAACAAGAATCTGTTGCTGGGCGGTCTGGCCCTGGCCCTGAGCACCGGTGTCCTGGCCGATCGCGGCAAGCATCACGGCTGGAAGCACGGCAAGGCCTTCGACGAGCGTGTGGTCTACGCCAAGGTGGTCAAGGTGAAGCCGATCTATCGTGAGATCCGCGTGGTCGAGCCGGTCAGCGAATGCTGGAGCGAGCCGGTGCGCGAGGTACGCGAGATCCGCTACGATCGCGGGGTCAATCGTACCGGCAATACCCTGGCCGGCGCCATCATCGGCGGCGTGATCGGCCACCAGATCGGCAAGGGTCGGGGCCGCAAGCTGGCCACGGCCGTGGGTACCATCGTCGGTGCGCAGCTGGGTCATGACGCGGCCGGAGCCTCGGGTGCCCGCGCCACCCGCTCGGTGCATACCCGGGTCGAGGAGGTCTGTGAGCGCAGCGAACGCGTGCGCTACGAGGAAGAGATCGAGGGCTACCGCGTGACCTATCGCTATCAGGGCGAGAAGTACACCATCCGCATGCCCTACGACCCCGGCACCCGCATCAAGCTCCGCCTGCGCGTCGAGCCTGTCTTTTGAACGGGTCCTGTGCTTGAATAGCGGCTGTTTTCACGAGGGGAGTGAGCCATGAGAGCGATCGTCATCGAAGACGACGAGCATATCAACCAGCAGATCGTCGAGCGCCTGAAGCAGGAAGGCTTCGCCGTCGATTCGGCCGACAACGGTACCGACGGCCTGTACCTGTTGCAGGAATACCCGGCCGATGTCGCCATCGTCGACCTGGGCCTGCCACAGATGTCCGGGCTTGAGATCATCCAGAAGATTCGTGCCGAGGGCTCCCAGTTGCCGATCCTGATTCTCACCGCGCGCGGTCGCTGGCAGGACAAGGTCGAGGGGCTGGACGCCGGCGCCGACGACTACCTGGTCAAACCCTTTCATCAGGAAGAAATGATGGCGCGCATCCGCGTGCTGATCCGGCGTGCCGCCGGCTGGTCCGACGCGCGCATTCAGTGCGGCCCGGTACAACTCGATCCCACCACCCAGCGCGTCACCCTCGATGAGCAGGAAGTCGAGCTGACCGCCTACGAATACAAGGTGCTCGAATACCTGATGATGCATGCCGGCGAGGTGGTCTCCAAGAGCGTGCTGACCGAGCATCTCTACGACGATGAGGACGACCGTGACAGCAATGTGATCGAGGTCTTCATCCGTCGTCTGCGGCTGAAGCTCGATCCCGATGGCAGCCTGCAGCCCATCGAAACCCTCCGCGGTCGCGGCTATCGCTTCAACCTGCCGCCGGCGCGACCCGAAAGCTGAAGGGCGCCCGAGCCCCGCGCCGCATGTCCTCGATCAAGACCCGTCTGATCCTCAGCAGTCTGCTGGTGCTGGTGGCCTTCATGCTGCTGACCGCCTGGGGTCTCGAACAGGCGGTGTCCAAGCGCATGCTGGAAGCCGAGAAGAGCCGCATGGAAGCCCTGATGTACAGCATCCTCGCGGCGGTGGATCGCGACGCCAGCGGTCTCAGCATTACGGTTGCCGACGAACGTCTTTTCGAGGGCGCCCTGTTCGATCCCCTGTCCGGTCTCTATGCCCAGCTCTTTTCGGTGGACGACAAGGGCCGGTTGCATGAAATCTGGCGCTCGCTGTCGATGAGCGACTCCTTTCCGCCGCCGCAGGGCCTGCGCCCCGAGGAAATGCGCTTCCAGCAAGTGGAATACGAGGGCGACAGCTGGTTCCAGCTGGCCTTCAGCATACGCTGGCCGAATGTGCATGCCGAGCTCGATCTCTATACCGTGACCCTGTGGAAGGATGCCTCGGACTATCTTGACCAGTTTCGACGCTTCCGTCAGACCCTGTGGCTGTGGCTGGCCGCGACCATCGTCATGCTGCTGCTGGTGATGTGGGGGGTGATGGTGTGGAGTCTGAAGCCCTTGCGCCAGATCGGGGAAGAGGTGCAGGCCATCGAGGAAGGACGGCAGCAGCGCTTCGAGGCGCGCTATCCGGCCGAGATTCAGCCATTGACGCAGAATCTGAATGCCTTGCTCAAGCGCGAGCAGCACCAGATGGATCGCTACCGCCACGCCCTCGACGATCTTGCGCACAGCCTCAAGACGCCGCTGGCGGTATTGCGCGGCCTGAGCGAGAAGTCGGCCTGTGACGGCGAGGATCTGCAGACCCTGGCCGAGCAGACCGAGCGCATGAACCAGATTGTTTCCTACCAGTTGCAACGCGCGGCCACGCTGGGCGGCGCGGCCATGGTGAAACCGCTGGAACTGATGCCGCTGCTGTCGAAGACGGTTTCGGCGCTGCGCAAGGTGTACGGCCCGAAGGGCATGCAGATCGAGGTGGTCGGCGAGGCCGCTCGACCGCTGCGTCTTGACGAAAGCGACCTGCTCGAACTGCTCGGCAACCTCATCGACAACGCCTGCAAGTACGGCCGCCGGCAGGTGCGCATCGAGGTCCGGCAGAGCGACAGCGAAATCGAGTTGATCATCGACGACGATGGCAAGGGCCTCGATGCCGACCAGCGCGAGCTGATCCTGCAGCGGGGCAGCCGCCTCGACCAGAGCCAGGAAGGGCAGGGCATCGGCCTGGCCGTGGTTCAGGATATCGTCGAAGCCTACGAACTGCGCCTGGAATTCGCGGAATCGCCCCTCGGCGGCTTGCGCGTTCGCCTGATCTTTCCGGCGGACTGAGTCAGCGCGCCGTCCAGCCGCCATCCACCGGCAGAGCCGCGCCGGAAATGGATGCCGCGGCATCGGAGCACAGAAACAGCGCCAGCTGCGCCACCTCGGCCGGCTCGATCAGGCGCTTGACCGCTGCCGGAGCCAGCATGATCTTCTCCACCACCTCGTCCTCGGCGAGCCCGTGCACGCGGGCCTGGTCGGCGATCTGGTTTTCCACCAGTGGCGTTCGCACATAGGCGGGGCAGATGGCGTTGACGGTGATGCCGTGTTCGCCGCCTTCCAGTGCCGCCGTCCTCGTCAGCCCGAGCAGGCCGTGCTTGGCCGCCACATAGGCGGCCTTGTGCGGCGACGCGACCAGGGCATGGATCGAGGCCATGTTGATGATGCGGCCCCAGCCAGAGGCCTTCATCGCGGGCCAGAGGCTACGGGTGAGGCGGAAGGGCGCCGTCAGCATGACCGCGATCAGTCGCTCCCAGTCCTCGTCGGCGAAATCCTCGATCGGCGATACCCGTTGCAGACCGGCATTGTTGACCAGGATATCCACCCGGCCCGATGCCTCCAGGGCGCGATCGCAGAGCCGCTGGCAGTCGTCGGCCCGGGCCAGGTCGGCGGCGATGAAACTCGCATCCAGACGCCGTGCCACGGCGGCGCCATCGCTCTGTTCCAGATCGGCGAGCAGAAGGCGGTAGCCGGCTTCGGCCATGGCCTCGGCGATGGCGAGGCCGAGTCCGCTGGCGGCTCCGGTGATCAGGGCTGTGCGTGGGGGCATGACGGTTTCTCGGGGGTATCGGGAATTCGATGATACCCAAGCAGCCGGGTCGCTGGCGAGCCTGCAGTGAACGATGGACAAAAAAACCCCGGATCGCAGGATCCGGGGCAGGCTAGTGAGAGTAAACCGATGATGCCGTCATCCGGTGACCGTGATCGACAACCACAATCCATAGGCGATGATGAAGGCTCCGGGCAGGTAGATCAGTTTTTCCAGCGCTTGCATGCGAGGGTGCTCGCGCCTGTGATGACGGTGGTTCGGGTGCTTCATGTCGCCTCCCTTGCGGGTGATTTAATGACGATTCGAAGCTTAGATCAGGGACGCGGCGAAATGTGTGAAGGCGTTGGCGAAAACGGGGTGGTGGCCGGATGATGGCCATTTCGGCGACGAGCGGTCAGTTGCTCGCTGCTGACATGTTCCTTGTGGCACAGGGTGCAGCGGTAGAAAGTGACCAGGCTCTTGTCGTTGTGTTCGCTGCGATAGTTCTCCATCAGCGAGAAGCAGTGGGGGCATTGCATCGGCGTTCTCCGGTGGCGGCGGACAACGGAATTATAGGCAGTGAGTCCCTGTGACCACAACATCTGGTGGCATGCATCAAGATGGGGCACAAGATCCTGTGGTGATGCCGGAAACAACAAGCCTACGCCGGACAGCAGGTTGTGATCTGAACTTGATGTGTCTTGTGAACAATACGCGCCAAGTGGCACCGGCCGAGAAACATGGTTTCCGACGAACGGCAGAAAACCATGCGCCTTCCCGGTACTTGTCTGGCTCAGTGAATGGCCTTGAATCCGATGTCGCGACGGTAATAGGCGCCGGGCCAGTCGATCTGCTCCACCAGTTCGTAGGCGCGCTGCTGGGCTTCGCGGATGTCCTTGCCGAGGGCCACGGCGCAGAGCACGCGTCCGCCGTTGCTGACGACCTCGCCGCTGGCGTCGAGGGCGGTTCCGGCATGGAACACCTTGCGGTCTTCGGCTTCCGCGGGAATGTTGCGGATCACCTCGCCCTTGGCGTACTGGTCCGGGTAGCCCTGCGCGGCCAGCACCACGCCGAGCGAGGCGCGGGCATCCCACTCGGCCATTTCCTGGTCGAGGCGGCCCTCCAGCGCGGCGAGGCAATGGGCCACCAGGTCCGATTGCAGGCGCATCATGATCGGCTGGGTTTCCGGGTCGCCGAAGCGGCAGTTGTATTCGAGCACCTTCGGTGTGCCGCTGGCGTCGATCATCAAGCCGGCGTAGAGGAAGCCGACATAGCGCCCGCCCTCGGCGGCCATGCCCTCGACCGTGGGGCGGATGACCTCGTTCATGACCCGCTCGGCAATCTCGTCGCTGACTACCGGTGCCGGCGAATAGGCACCCATGCCGCCGGTGTTGGGGCCGCGGTCGCCCTCGTCACGAGCCTTGTGGTCCTGGGAAGTGGCCATCGGCAGGATGTTCTCGCCATCGACCATGCAGATGTAGCTGGCTTCCTCGCCCTGCAGGAATTCCTCGATGACGACGCGGTGGCCGGCCTCGCCGAAGGCATTGCCGGCGAGCATGTCGCGAACCGCGGCCTCGGCCTGTTCCTCGCTGTCGGCCAGGATCACGCCCTTGCCGGCCGCCAGGCCGTCGGCCTTGACGACGATGGGCGCACCCATCTCGCGGATGTAGGCCAGCGCCGGTTCGATCTCGGTGAAGCTGGCGTAGGCCGCGGTCGGAATCCGGTGACGGGCTAGGAAATCCTTGGTGAAGGTCTTGGAGCCTTCGAGTTGGGCGGCCCGGGCGCTGGGGCCGAAGATCTTCAGCCCGGCCGCCTCGAAGCGATCGACGACGCCGGCTACCAGAGGGGCTTCTGGGCCGACGATGGTCAGGTCGATGTCTTCGCGCCGGGCGAAGTCCAGCAGCGCGCCGAGATCCTCGGCGCTGATATCCACATTCTGCAGTTTCGGTTCCAGGGCCGTGCCGGCGTTGCCGGGGGCGACGAAAACCTGGCTGGCCAGCGGGGACTGGGCCGCTTTCCAGGCCAGGGCATGCTCGCGGCCGCCGCCGCCGATGACGAGTATCTTCATGGCTGTTTTCCCTGGATCAGTGACGGAAGTGGCGCATGCCGGTGAACACCATCGCCATGCCGTGCTCGTTGGCGGCATCGATGACTTCCTGGTCTCGCATCGAGCCGCCGGGCTGGATCACCGCCTGGATACCGGCTTCGGCGGCGGCGTCGATGCCGTCGCGGAAAGGGAAGAAGGCATCGGAGGCCATTACCGAGCCTTCGACGGTCAGCCCGGCCTGCTCGGCCTTGATGCCGGCGATGCGGGCGGAGTTGATGCGCGACATCTGTCCGGCGCCGACGCCGATGGTCATGGCGTCGCGGCAGTAGACGATGGCGTTGGACTTGACAAATTTGGCGACCTTCCAGGCGAAGATCAGGTCGGCCATTTGTTGTTCGTCCGGTTGTTTTTCAGTGACGACTTCAAGCTGGTCATAGAGCTGCAGGTCGGCATCCTGCACCAGCAGGCCGCCGTTGACGCGCTTGAGATCGAGCCTGTAAGCCGGTTTTTGCCATTGCCCGCAGGACAACAGGCGCACATTCGGCTTGGTGGCGACGATGTCAGCGGCCTCCTCGGATACGCTGGGGGCGACGATCACCTCGACGAACTGGCGGTCTATGATGGTCTGGGCGGTATGCGCATCGAGTTGGCGGTTGAAGGCGATGATGCCGCCAAAGGCCGATTCCGGGTCCGTGGCATAGGCATGATCGTAGGCGGCGAGGATGTCGTCGGCCACGGCCACGCCGCAGGGATTGGCGTGCTTGACGATGACGCAGGCCGGTTCCTCGAACTGCTTGACGCACTCCAGCGCGGCGTCGGTGTCACCGATGTTGTTGAAGGACAGTTCCTTGCCGGACAGTTGCACCGCGGTGGCGATGCAGGGCTCGGCGAGGCCGGTCTCGACATAGAAGGCCGCATTCTGGTGCGGGTTCTCGCCGTAGCGCATGCCTTGGCTGTGCTGGAACTGGAAGGTGATGGCGCGCGGGAACTGCCGTTCGCCCTCGGGCTGCACCAGCCGGCCGAAGTAGTTGGCGATGGCGCCGTCGTAGCTGGCGGTATGCTCGAAGACACGAATGGCGAGGGAGAAGCGGGTTTCGTCGCTGACGCGGTTGTCGTTCTGCTTCATCTCGTCGATAACGCCGGCGTAGTCGAGCGGATCGATCAGCACGGTGACGCTGGCATGGTTCTTGGCCGCCGCGCGCAGCATCGCCGGCCCGCCGATGTCGATGTTCTCGATCGCATCCTCGAGACTGCAGTCCGGCTTGGCGACCGTCTGCTGGAAGGGGTAGAGGTTGATCACCAGCAGGTCGATGGGCTGGATGTCGTGCTCCTCCATTACCGCATCGTCGATGCCGCGACGGCCGAGCAGCCCGCCATGCACCTTCGGGTGCAGGGTCTTGACCCGACCGTCCATCATCTCCGGGAAGCCGGTATAGTCGGCGATCTCGGTGACCGGGATGCCGCTTTCGGCGATCAGCTTGGCGGTGCCGCCGGTGGACAGCAGTTCGATGCCGAGTTCATGCAGGGATCGGGCGAGATCGACGATGCCGGTCTTGTCGGAGACGCTGAGCAGGGCTCGGCGCACGGGAGGGGCGGAAAAGGTCATGGCGCATTCCGGTTGAAAAGAGTGCGCGCATTATAAAGGCAAGCCCGTGCGGACGGTAGCCGGCCGGGGGAATTGGTTCAGGGCGCGATCTGGTACTGGCGCAGCTTCTTGCGCAGGGTACCCCGGTTGATGCCGAGGTAGCTGGCGGCGCGGGACTGGTTGTGATTGCAGTGCTGCAGCACAGTGGCCAGCAGGGGTTTTTCGATTTCCGACATGACCTTGTCGTAAAGGTTGTTCGGGGCTTCGCCGTCGAGATCCTCGAGGTAGCGGACCAGGGCGGTGACGACGGACTGCTCTAGCGTCTGGTTTTTGGTGTTCAAGGCGGTATCCCGATAATCCTGCGGTGTCACACGGGGGCGAGGTCGCGCCTCAACCGACCGCGGCCAGCGGCACTTCGTCGAGTCGGTCGAACAAGCGTTGGATCAGCCCCATTTGTTCGCTGGCGGTCTGGGCGGTCATGATCGGCATCTTGTAGTCTGTATACGCCGATTCCCGACCGAGTTGCCAGTCGATGTGTTTGCGGGCGACGCGCAAGCCCTGGAACTCGCCGTAGAACTCGTAGAGATTCCGCAGATGCTGCGTGAGCCAGACCCTGCGTGATTCAAGGTCGGGCTCGGGCAGCACCTCGCCGGTCAGCAGGTAGTGGCGGATCTGGCGAAAGATCCACGGTCGCTGCTGGGCGGCCCGCCCGATCATGATAGCATCCGCGCCGGTGAAGTCCATGACCGCTCGTGCCTTTTGCGGGCTGTCGATATCGCCGTTGGCAATCAGCGGGATGCCCGTCTGCTCGCGCAGCGCGCGCAGGCTCTCGTATTCGGCTTCTCCGTGGTAGCGGTCCTCTCGCGTGCGGCCATGTACGGTCAGGGCCGCGATGCCGCAGTCCTCGGCAATGCGTGCAATGGAGGGCAGGTTGCGATGTTCGCGCGACCAGCCGGTGCGGGTTTTCAGGGTAACCGGCACCTCGACGGCGGAGACCACCGAGGACAGGATTTCGGCAACCAGGGCTTCGTCGCGCAGCAATGCCGATCCGGCGGCGACACGGCAGACTTTCTTGGCCGGGCAACCCATGTTGATATCGATGATCTGTGCGCCCTGGTCCACATTGTAGCGGGCAGCCTCGGTCATCATCTTCGGATCCGCGCCGGCGATCTGCACGATCACCGGCTCGGGTTCGCCATGGTGGTCGAGGCGCAGTTGTGACTTGCGGGTATGACGCAGCTCCGGCTTGCTGGAGACCATTTCCGATACCGTCATCGCTGCGCCGAGGCGACGACAGAGCTGGCGGAAGGGGCGGTCGGTGACGCCGGCCATGGGGGCCAGCGCCAGCGGTGCGTCGAAGCGCCAGGGCCCGATGGCAAAGCTCATGACACGAAGTCGAATTCGTAGGTCAGGGCCTTTTCGTCCGGATCGAAGATCTCCAGCCGGAAGGGCACCGACTTGCCCGGCTCGATTCGCCGTAGGCCCGGATCTACCAGGTATTCGTCCGGGGTGAACAGGCGGTTGGCGATCAGGTTGCCCTGCAGATCGGACAGGCTGATGCGCAGTCGCAGGGGTTGCTGGGCGAAGGGCGCCTGGTTGACGAAGCGGCCATTGATGATCAGGGCCTGATCGCGGGTGGGGTGGGTGAATACATTGCGCTCGGTCAGACGGAACTGCTGCGGGCTGTGGAAACGCTGCTCGTCGCAGGGCAGTACCCGACAGAGGTTGAGTACCTGCTGCTGGTACTCGGGTTTGGCGATCAGGTCGTAACGCAGGTAGTAGATCACCTGCACCACCAGCAGGGCCAGCAGGCCGAGGATGCCCAGCCCCCACAACCACTGGCGATTGCGCCGACGCTCGGCCTCGTCGCCGTACATGGCGGCCTGCAGGGATACCGGTGCAGCCGGTTCGGGTTCGGGCGTGGCCTCGCTGCGAGGGCCGGTGCCGGGTTCCTCGGGTGACCGGTCTTCGTTGTCCCGGGCGGGTTCCTCCTTGGCGGCCGTTTCCGCGGCGGGTTCGATGCGATGAGTGGCCTCGCCCCGGTAATTCTCCAGCGTCAAGAGGGCGTTGAACTGCTCGCCGCAGACACCGCAACGCACCTTTCCGTGGGCCTGGTCCAGCTGCTGCTGGGTAACGCGGAACACGCTGCCGCAGAACAGGCAGGTGGTCTGCATGACGTCATCGAGGTGGGCGTGCGGGTTCATGCTGTGGTCGAAGGGCGGTTCAGGATTTGCGGATACCGCTGATGCGGCACCAGTCGCGGTCGATTGTAACAGCATCGAGGTCGAAATGCGGCGCATAGGCGCTGCGCACAGCCTCGGCCTGCTGCGGCAGGATGCCGGACAGCAGCAGCTGGCCACCGGGGCGTACCAGGCGGGCGAACAGGGGCTCCAGTTCCACCAGTGGCCCGGACAGGATGTTGGCGATGAGCCAGTCGGCGGGTTCCGGTTCCTGATCGGGCAGGGCAATCAGCCATTGCGCCGGGTCGATACCGTTGCGTTCGGCGTTGCGGCGTGTGGCCTCCAGCGCCTGCGGGTCGATGTCGATGGCAGCGATGGAACGAGCGCCGAGCTTGTGCGCGGCAATGGCGAGGATACCGGAGCCGCAGCCGTAATCGATCACGCTGCAGCCTTCGGGAGGATGGCGATCGAGGAAATCGAGGCACAGGGCCGTGGTCGGATGGCTGCCGGTACCGAAGGCGATGCCCGGGTCGAGGATGATGTTGACGGCGCCCGGGTCGGGGGGCTGGTGCCAGCTGGGCACGATCCACAGGCGTTTCCCCAGCTTCAGCGGCTGGTAGCGCTCCAGGTGCACGCGTTCCCAGACCTGGTCCGGTAGTTCCTCTCCGCGCAGGCTGGCGGCGATCTCGTCGGGCAGGCGCTGAACCAGCCGGTCCTGCAATGTCTCCCGGTTGGTTTCGGCGTTGAACAGGCCGGTGACGATGGATTCCGACCACAGCGGGGTCTCGCCGGGCAGGGGTTCGTAGAGGGGCTCGTCTTGTGCATCAGCGATGCTGATGGACAGGGCTCCCAGTTCCAGCAGCAGATCCTCGACCTGCGGCAACTGCTCGCGGGAGCAGCGCAGGCTGAGGTTCCACCAGGGCATGGCTTGCGACAGAACCCCGGACTCAGTTGAGCCCGAGCTTCTTCTCGAGGTAGTGGATGTCCGCGCCGCCGGCCTGGAAATTGCCGTCGGAAATGATGTCGCGCTGCAGGTCGATGTTGGTGCGGATGCCGTCGATGATGATCTCGGACAGGGCGCCTTCCATGCGCGCGATGGCGGATTCGCGGGTGTCGCCGTGGGTGATCAGCTTGCCGATCATCGAATCGTAGTGCGGCGGCACCGTATAACCGCTGTAGATGTGGGTGTCGACGCGCACGCCGGGACCGCCGGGCGCATGATAGAGACTGATCTTGCCCGGCGAGGGCATGAAGGTCTTGGAATCCTCGGCATTGAGCCGGCATTCGATGGCGTGGCCACGGATGACGATATCCTCCTGGCGGTAGCGCAGCGGGTTGCCGGCGGCCACGGAGATCTGTTCGCGAATGATGTCGACGCCGGTGACCATCTCGGTGACCGGGTGCTCGACCTGAACGCGGGTGTTCATCTCGATGAAGTAGAACTCGCCGTTCTCGTAGAGGAACTCGAAAGTGCCAGCGCCCTCGTAGCCCATGCGCACGCAGGCCTCGGCGCAGCGGCGGCCGATGAAATCGCGTTGCTCGGGCGTGATGCCGGGGGCCGGGGCTTCCTCGACCACCTTCTGGTGGCGGCGCTGCATCGAGCAGTCGCGTTCGCCGAGGTGGATGGCGTGGCCATGGCTGTCGGCCAGGATCTGGATCTCGACATGGCGCGGCTTCTCGAGGAATTTCTCCATGTAGAGGGTGTCGTTGCCGAAGGCGGCACCGGCTTCCTGGCGCGTCAGCTGGATGGCATTGAGCAACGCGGCCTCGGTATGCACCACGCGCATGCCGCGCCCGCCGCCACCGGCGGCGGCCTTGATGATGATCGGATAGCCGATCTGGCGCGCCATTGCCAGGTTGGCCTCGTCGTCGTGGCCGAGGGGGCCGTCGGAACCGGGTACCGTGGGTACGCCCGCTTCCTTCATGGCGCGGATGGCGGCCACCTTGTCGCCCATGGTGCGGATCGACTCGGCGCTCGGGCCGATGA
>WGBK01000235.1 GCA_015494335.1 Gammaproteobacteria bacterium
CACCTGGGGGCTGGGCGTCTATATCGGCCAGGCCCTGATCATAGATGTGTTCACGGCCTTCACCTTCCTGCCGATACTGGTGTACTGGCTGAAGCCGGGCTACATCTTCAAGGCCCTGCAACGCTGATCCGAACCCGGATCCATAACCTTGCAACCCGGCTTCGGCCGGGTTTTTTCTGGCTGATCGAAAGGGGGCTGAACCAAGCTGTATTCGGGCAGCGAAAGGCGGATCAAGCCAGATTTCGCAGGCACTCCAGAAACGCCTGTTCATCGGGCGGCAGACCATCTCTCTGCGCCTGCCACAGCGCCTGCCCGAGGCATTCCATCATCGCGTGCTCCGCATCGTGGACTCCGAGACGGCGGCACAACCTGCTGTGAATGTCTCGAATGCCGGCGGGCCGGTCGACCTGGGCCTGTTCGCGCAGGGAGAGGTGCATGGCCAGGTGCAGAAAGGGATTGGACTGGCCGCTGTCGGCATCGAATTCGGCACTCAGGGCATGCTCCGGGTCCGACAGCAGTGCGTCGTATTCCGGGTGCAGTTGCAGCACATCGGCGATCAGGGCTTCCATGGGTTCGAGGGGGCGGCCCTGCTCGAGCTTGTCGCGCACATCGAGGAAGACGCGGCGCATCTGGTCGCGGTTGCCGTACATCATTCGGTCTTGTGCTTGTATTCGCAAAGATCCTCGATGATGCAGCTGCCGCAGCGTGGCTTGCGCGCAACGCAGGTGTAGCGGCCGTGCAGGATCAGCCAATGGTGAGCGTCCTTCTTGAACTCGTCGGGGACAAGGCGTTCGAGTCGTTTTTCCACCTCGAGGGGGTTCTTCCCCTTGGCGATGCCGGTGCGGTTGCAGACGCGGAAGATATGGGTGTCCACGGCGATGGTAGGTTCGCCGAAAGCCGTGTTGAGCACCACATTGGCGGTCTTTCGGCCGACGCCGGGCAGGGCTTCCAACTCCTCGCGGGTACGCGGTACCTGGCCTTTGTATTTCTCCACCAGGATGCGGCAGGTCTTGATGATATTTTCGGCCTTGCTGTTGTAGAGCCCGATGGTCTTGATGTATTGCTTGAGGCCATCGACACCGAGTTCCAGCATGGCCTGGGGTGTCGGTGCGTCCTCGAACAGTTTTTTCGTGGCCTTGTTGACGCCCACATCGGTGGCCTGGGCGGACAGGATGACGGCAATCAGCAGTTCGAACTCGTTGCGGTAGTTGAGCTCGGTGGTCGGGTTCGGATTGTGCTCGCGCAGGCGGCGAAAGATCTCGATGCGTTTTTCGCGGTTCACGGTGGATCAGCCTGCGGGAGCGGGCGCCAGGGCCTGGGCTGTGGAACGGAAACGCTGCTCGATCAGGTTCTTGCCGGCAATCAGCAATGCCAGCCCGAAGAAGGCGCCGGGCGGCAGTATGGCGATGAGGAAGCCTTCATAGTCGTCGAACAGAGTCAAGGTCATCGACTGGCCGGCGGAACCGAACAGCAGCTCGGCCTGGGCGAACAGGGTGCCGGCGCCGATGATCTCGCGCAGGCTGCCGAGCACCAGCAGCACCAGCAGGAAACCCAGGCCCATCATGAAGCCGTCGAGAGCCGAGGCGCCGACGGGGTTGCGCGAGGCAAAGGCCTCGGCGCGGCCGACAATGGAACAGTTGGTGACGATCAGCGGAATGAAGATGCCGAGCACCAGGTAGA
Source organism: Gammaproteobacteria bacterium (assembly GCA_015494335.1). Classification (GTDB taxonomy): domain Bacteria; phylum Pseudomonadota; class Gammaproteobacteria; genus S144-22. The sequence goes on from WGBK01000235.1 coordinate 1,681, forward strand.
GTTCGTAGAACCAGGCCTGCATCACCAGCTCGATGGTGGTGACGATGCAGGCGATGATCAATACGAACACGGGCAGACGCACTTCCTGACGCACCAGGTTGCGGATCAGCGACACGATGGTATTGGAGATCACCAGCGTGGCCAGGGTCGCCAGCCCCAGCCCGAGGCCGTTGACCGCGCTGTTGGTGACGGCCAGCAACGGGCACAGGCCGAGCAACTGCACCAGCGCGACATTGTTCTTCCACAAGCCGTTTTCGATGATTTCGCGATTTTCGCTCATTGGAACAGTTCCTCCTTGTGCTCGTCGTAGTATTCGAGCGCATTCTTTACCGCCTTGACGATGGCGCGCGGCGTGATCGTGGCACCGGTCATCTGGTCGAAGGCGCCGCCGTCGCGCTTGACCTTCCATTGATCAGCCGGGGGCTGACCGAGAGACTTGCCGTCGAACTGCAGAATCCAGCTCGACTTGCGGGTTTCGATGCCGTCGCCGAGCCCCGGTGTCTCGTTGTGCTTGACCACGCGCACGCCGGCCAGGCGGCCGTCGGTATAGATACCGACCAGCAATTCGATTGGACCGCTGTAGCCATCGGGTGCGACGACCTTGAAGATGATGGCCACCGGCTTGCCGTTCTTGCGTGCCCGCCAGGCCGTGACAGGGCCGTCGCTGCCCAGCTTCCATGCATGAGGCAGCTGGACCGTGTCGCTGGCGATATCGTTGTCGAAGCGATCTGCCGGCAGGAGCTGGTGCAGGGCCTTGAGCAGGGCATCGCGTTCGTTCTGCTCGATACGATCCTCGGTGGCCACGAAGGTGGAAGCCACCAGGCCTACGCCCACCACCGCGAACAGCCACAACAGGAAGCCGGAGATCAGGACCTGCTTGTAGTTCATGTTTCACCCTCATCCTCGATCTCGCCGTAGACGCGGGGCTGGGTGTAGTAGTCGATCAGCGGCGTCGCCATGTTGGCCAGCAGAACCGCGAAGGCCACGCCGTCGGGGAAGCTGCCCCAGCTGCGGATGATATACACCAGCAGGCCGATCAGCGCGCCGTAGACGAGGCGCCCGCGCGGCGTGGTGGCGGCGGTGACCGGGTCGGTGGCGATGAAGAAAGCGCCGAGCATGAGCCCGCCAGAGAACAGGTGGAAGCCCGGCGAGGCTGTGCCGTCAGGGTCGATCAGCCAGAACAGGGTGGCGATCAGCAACAGCGAACCGATCATCGCCACCGGGATGTGCCAGCGAATGGTGCCGGTGAGGAGCAGGAACAGCCCGCCGATGAACCACCAGTTGGCGATCCACTCCCAGCCCACGCCGCCGAAATCGCCGAACAGCGGCGACTGGCGGATCTCGCTGATGGTCATATCCATGCCGAGGGAAGTCTTGTAATGGTCCAGTGGCGTGGCCGAGGTCAGGGCGTCCCATTGGCCGGTGTCGGTGATGCCGAACAGGTAGCGCAGCGAATCCATCCAGCCCAGCGGCTGCTCGCTGAGGGACACGGGCGGGAACCAGGTGGTCATCTCCCTGGGGAAGGCGATCAGCACCACAACAAAGCCGATCATGGCCGGGTTGAAGGGGTTGAAACCGAGGCCGCCGTAGAGATGCTTGCCGGCGATCATAGCAAAGCCGATGCCGGTGGCGATCAGCCACCAGGGGCTGTGCATCGGGATCGACAGCGCGAACAGCCAGGCCGTGACCAGCGCCGAGAAATCTCCGAGGTAGGGTTTCAGCGGCCGCTTGCGCAGCAGCAGCACGATGGCCTCCAGCGCCAGCGCCAGTGCCGATGCAAAGGCGATGTTGATCAGCACACCGGGACCGAAGTACCAGGCATAGGCCAGGGTGCCGGGAACCAGTGCCAGAACCACATACAGCATCATGCGGTTGGTCGAGGACGACGGCGTCACGAAGGGTGAGTAGAGGTGGCTCATGATTCTCCCGAATTCTTCTGTTGGCGACGGGCTTCCGCCTCCTCGATCTGGCGTTGCTGGGCCGGCGTCAGGTTGTCGGTGTTCTTCGGCTCCACGGCCTGGGCCGCCTTGCGCGCCTTGACGCGCTCCAGCGCGGCCTGCACCGCATCGGCGGCCACCTGCTTGCCGGCCTTGGCATCCCCTTCTGCGGCCTTCTTTTTGGCCAGGGCTTCGCGCTTCTTGCGCCGGCGTTCCTCTTCCTCGGCCTTCTGGCGGGCGATGCGGGCTTCGCGAAATTCATGCCGCCGGCGCGCGCGGTCGGATTTCCAGGTCTTGCGCTGCTGCTCGCGCAGTTCGCTCTTGGCGTAGCGATAGAGCTGCACCAGTGGCAGGTGACTGGGGCAGACCGCTGCGCAGCAACCGCATTCGATGCAGTCGAACAGGTGGTATTCCTCGGCCTTGTCGAACTGGCGGGCACGGCCATACCAGTAGAGTTGCTGTGGCAGCAGCTTGGCTGGGCAGACATCGGTACAGCGCCCGCAGCGCACGCATTCGTGTTCCTCGGGACGGTGATCACGGTTGAGCACCAGCAGGCAGTTGGCGGCCTTGACGGTGCCGGCATCGAGACGCACCTCGAAACCCATCATCGGACCGCCCATGATCGGTTCCGGGCGTTCCACGGTAAAGCCCCCGGCCAGCTCCACCAGGTGCGAGAAGGGCGTGCCCAGGGGGACCAGCCAGTTGCCGGGTTCGCGCAGGGCGGTGCCGGTCACGGTCACGATGCGATGGGTCAGCGGCTCGCCACGGTCCAGGGCATCGCTGATGGCGGCGCAGGTACCGACATTCTGGCACAGCAGGCCGATCTCGAAGGCCAGGTGACGGCTTTTCACCTCGTGACCGGTGAGAATCTTGATCAGCTGCTTTTCGCCGCCGGAAGGATAGATCGTCGGGATGGTGACGACCCGTGTATTCGCGAGATTCGACTCATCCAGCGCCTGTTGCAGGGCTGCGATGGCCCGGGGCTTGTTGTCCTCGATACCGATCAGGGTTTCCTCCGGTGTGAGGATGCGCTGCAGGTGGCCGATCCCGGCGATGATGGCATCGGGGCGGTCCTGCATCAGGCGATCGTCGCAGGTGATCCAGGGTTCGCACTCGGCACCGTTGATGATCAGGCTGCGGATCGGGTGCGCGGCGGCCGTGCCGACCTTGGCCGAGGTCGGGAACACGGCGCCGCCGAGACCGACGATGCCGGCCTCGCGGATAAGCTGCAACAGGGTTTGTGCATCGCTGTTCGCGACATCGACGGGCTCGAAGCCGACGGCCTCGTCGAGGCCGTCCGGTTCGATCACGATGCAGCGGTCGGACTTTCCGGATGGATGGGCCACCGGCCGGTCTTCGATGGCAACGACGGTACCGGAGGTCGGCGCGTGGATGGGCGCGGCCACGCGTTCCGGTGTATCGGCGATTTTCTGGCCGCGCAGCACCCGTTCCCCCGGCTTGACCAGGGGGTCGCAGGGCTCGCCGATGTGCTGCTTCAGGCGCAGTACCAGTTGTTCGGGCAGGCGGGCCTGCTGCAACGGGCGCTGCATCGATTCCTGCTTGTGGTCCTCGAGATGGAGGCCGCCGTGGAAATGATGCAGGTGGAAGGGCAGTCGGCTGGAACCGTCAGGCATGGGCCGGAACCTCGTCATCCTCTTCGGGATAGGCTTCGCCCGGCAGGGGCGGCGGCTCCCATTTCCAGTCGTCCAGGGTCTGCGGCAGGGGTTCCATGGTGATGCAGTCCACCGGGCAGGGCGGGATGCACAGCTCGCAGCCGGTGCATTCGTCGGCGATTACCGTGTGCATGTGCTTGGCCGCGCCGAGGATGGCGTCCACCGGGCAGGCCTGAATGCAGAGGGTGCAGCCGATGCAGGTCTGTTCGTCGATGACCGCCACCATCGGCACGGCCTTGTGCTCGCCGTGTTCCTCGTTGAGGGGCTCCGGCTCGACGCCGAGCAGATCGGCCAGGGCGACGATGACCTGCTCGCCGCCGGGCGGGCACTGGTTGATCGGTGCCTCGCCGTTGGCAATGGCCTCGGCATAGGGGCGGCAGCCGGCGTATCCGCACTGGCCACACTGGGTCTGTGGCAGCAGGGCATCGATCTGGTCCACCAGCGGATTGCCTTCGACGCGATAGCGGATTGCGGCGTAACCAAGCAGCAGCCCGAAACTGCCGGCGATGAATCCGAGGACCAGGACCGCGATGAGTATGATCATGATCAGCCCTTGACCAGTCCGCCCAGCCCCATGAAGGCCAGCGACATCAGTCCGGCGGTGACCAGGCCGATGGCCGCGCCCTGAAAGGGTGCCGGAACGTCGGCGGCATTGACCCGCTCGCGCATCGCGGCGAAGAAGATCAGCACCATCGAGAAGCCGACCGCGGCGCCGAAGCCGTAGAAGGCGGATTCGAGGAAGCTGTGCTGCTCCTGGGTATTGAGCAGGGCGACGCCTAGCACGGCGCAGTTGGTGGTGATCAGCGGCAGGAAGATGCCGAGCACGTTGTACAGCACGGGACTGGTCTTGTGCACCACCATTTCGGTGAAGTTGACCACCGCGGCAATGGTGAGAATGAAGGCGATGGTGCGCAGGAACTCGAGTCCCAGCGGGGCCAGCAGCCAGGTATTGACCAGGTAGCTGAGCACTGCCGACAGGGTCAGCACGAAGGTGGTGGCCGCGCTCATGCCGATCGCGGTCTCGACCTTGCGCGACACGCCCATGAACGGGCACAGGCCGAGGAACTTCACCAGCACGATGTTGTTGACGAAGATGGTGCTGATCAGTATGAGAACGAATTCCATGGCGGGGGATTATACGGCCCCGGGAAGGCTGTAATCCACAGCTTTCTGGTCAGGAATTGGCCGGGAAGCGAAACTCGGCCAGCAGCGGAGTATGATCGGAGAGGCGCCGCCAGTGGGGGCCGGTCAGGTGCTCGATCGAAACCGTTTCCAGTCCGCGGCTGTAAATGCGGTCCATCTTCAGCATCGGCAGCCAGGAAGGGTAGCTGCGGGCATAGCGGCCGGAGCCATGCTTGAAGGCCTCGTCGAGGCCAGGATTGGCGGTGAAATGCTTGCGCGCGCGCAACAGCCAGTCGTTGAAATCGCCGGCCACGATCAGGGGTTCGTCGGCGGGAATCTCGCTGCGGATGTAGTGGCTGAGGGTTTCCATCTGCCGCCGCCGTTCGAAGCCGAACAGGCCCAGATGGACGCAGATCAGGTTCAACGGACGACCGGCCGGACAGTCGATACGCGCGTGGAGCAGGCTGCGGCTGGCCTTTTTCATCAAGGATACATCCAGGTTGTGCCAGTCAGAGATCGGGAACTTGCTGAGTATGGCGTTGCCGTGATGACCCTCGTCGTAGACCGCATTCTTGGCGTAGGCGTGGTGCGGCCATAGCTGGTCGGCGATGAACTCGAACTGACTCTGCTCCGGCCAGTTTTCCAGCTTGTTGCGCCACTCGCTGTGTTCGCCATACACTTCCTGCAGCAACAGGATATCCGCCGCGGTCGCTTCCACCGCCTGCTTGATCTCGTGCAGCACGAAGCGCCGGTTGGACATGCTGAAGCCCTTGTGGATATTGTAGGTCAGTATCCTGAAGCTGTTTTTTGTATTGTGGTTGGGCATTGCCTCAACGCGGTTGGAATGCAGCGATCCATTCTAGCACTGAACCGGGGTTCCGTTGGTGACCAGAGGCCATTCCGAAACGATCAATCTGCCCAATGCCATCAGTCTGCTGCGTTTGCTGATGGCGCCGGTGATGCTGGCCCTGGCCTTTTACGACCGACCTGTTGCGTTTCTTGCAGTACTCCTGTTCGCCGGCTTTACCGATGTGCTCGACGGTTTTATCGCGCGCCGTCTCGGCCAGATCACCGAGCTCGGCTCGCACCTCGACAGCTGGGGCGATTTCACCATCTACAGCTCCATGGCCGCCGGCGCCTGGCTGCTATGGCCGGATACCGTGGCCCGGGAGTGGCTGCCCTTCTGCGCCATTGTTGCCAGCTTCTCGCTGCCGGTGCTGGTCGGGCTGTACAAGTTCGGCAAGCTCACCAGCTACCATACCTGGAGCGTCAAGATCGCCGTCGCCGTCACCTTCGCCGGCTATCTGCTGCTGTTTGGCATCGACAATCCCTGGCTTTTCCGCATCGCGGCGCTGTTCTGCGTCATTGCCGGCATCGAGGAAATCCTCATTACCCTGGTGATGAAGCAGGAACGGGCCGATGTGCGCTCCCTGCGCGCGGCCCTGCGCAATCGCTGAGGGTACCCTTCAGAGCCCGAGCTTTTCCGCCACGAAGTCGGCGTCCTTGTCGCCGCGGCCGGAGAGATTGACCAGGATGCTCTGTTGCGGGTCCATTTGCGGTGCGACACGCATTGCATAGGCGATGGCATGGGCGCTCTCCAGTGCCGGAATGATGCCTTCCATGCGCGACAGGGTCATGAAGGCATCGAGGCATTCGGTATCGGTGGCGGTTTCGTACTGCACCCGCTCGATATCCTTGAGGTAGCAGTGCTGGGGGCCGACTCCCGGGTAGTCGAGACCGGAGGCGATGGAATACACCGGCAGGGGGTTGCCCTGCTCGTCCTGCAGGTTGTAGCACTCGAAGCCGTGGATCGCGCCCTTCTTGCCTAGGGTCAGGGTGGCGGCGTGCTGGTCGGTTTCGAGACCCAGGCCAGCCGGTTCGACGCCGACGATCTTGACCTCCTCGTCCTCGAGGAAGGCGGTGAACAGGCCGATCGCGTTGGAGCCGCCGCCGACACAGGCGGTGATCAGGTCCGGCAGGCGACCTTCCCTTTTCAGGAACTGCTCGCGCGCCTCGCGTCCGACGATGCTCTGGAAATCGCGCACCATCTTCGGGAAGGGGTGCGGGCCGACCACCGATCCGATGGCGTAGAAATAGTTCTGTGGATCCTTCAGGTATTCCTCGAAGGCACTGTCCACGGCGTCCTTCAGGGTTGCGGTGCCGCGCGTCACCGGTACCAGCTTGCAGCCGAGGATCTTCATCTTGGTGACATTCGGGTGTTCCTTCTCGATATCCACCTGGCCCATGTGGATCTCGCAATCGATGCCGACCAGGGCGCAGGCAGTAGCCAGGGCCACGCCGTGCTGACCGGCGCCGGTCTCGGCCAGCACCTTGGTCTTGCCCATGTACTTGGCCAGCAGGGCCTCGCCGAGGCAATGGTTGATCTTGTGGGCACCGGTATGGTTCAGATCCTCGCGCTTGAAGAAGATACGCGCACCGCCGAGATGGTCGCTGAGACGCCGTGCCAGATATACCGGGCTGGGTCGGCCGGTATAGTCGGCGTTGAGCATGGCCAGTTCCTGCTGGAACTCCGGCGTCTGGATGACCCGCTCGTAGGCCTCGTTGATGTCGTCCATGATCTGCTTCAGTTCGGGAGGAATCACCTGCCCGCCGTATTCCCCGAAATAACCCTGCTCGTCCGGCATGGCTGCGAAATCGATGCTCATCCTGTCCTCCCGGTTTTGGTTCTGTTGTTGGAAAACCGCAGAAAATACAGGGTCGGTCGGGTTTCGCCAAGCCCTGTTGTATGATTCGCAGCTCGAATTGCCCAGTTTGTTGACGAAAATCATCATGCCCGAAGGTCCGGAAATCCGTCGCTCCGCCGATCAACTCGACGCTGCCCTGGGTGGACATCGGCTGAGCCGGGTGCATGCGCCCATGGAACGCCTTGCCGAGTTGCCGCGCCTGCTGAGCGGCCGGCGGGTGATCGGTGTCGAGGCGCGTGGCAAGGCCCTGCTCACCCGTTTCGACAACGGACTTGTGCTCTACAGCCACAACCAGCTCTACGGTCGCTGGGTGATCCTGCCGCAAGGCGATTACCCGTCGTCCTCGCGATCCCTGCGCCTGGCTCTGCATGCCGGAGGCAAGATGGCATTGCTCTACAGCGCCACGGAAATCGAATTGCTGGAGGAGGCAGAACTGGCCGGGCATCCCTACCTGAGCAGGCTCGGGCCGGAACTGCTGTCGTCGGAACTGGGCGAGAATGATGTCATTGACCGTTTCGAGCAGCCCCGTTTCCGGCGAAAAGGCCTGTTCGGCCTGCTGCAGGATCAATCCTTCGTCAGCGGGATGGACAACTACCTGGCCTGCGAGGCATTGTTCGCGGCGCGGGTGCACCCGCAACAGCGCCTGGCCGACCTCGAAGCGGAACAGCGCCATGAGCTGGCGCGGGCCTGCCTGCGCCTGACCCGACAGTCCTATGCCAGTGGTGGTATCACCAACGACCTGGACCGGGCCGAGGCTCTGGCGCGAGAGGGCGCGGATTTCGAAACCAGACGCTTCCTCGTGTATCGGCGCGAGGGTCTGCCCTGCTACCGCTGCTCAACGCCGATCGAAAAGGGGCGCTATGGCGGGCGCATGGGCTATCGCTGCCCCGGCTGTCAGCGGATGCGATAGCTGGCGTGGCAGTTGGTGCAGGCCCGGGTGATCTCGGCCAGGGCGCGGTTTGCTGCCGGCAGGTCGCCTTCCATGGCGGTACGGGCGAAACGGCTGGCGGCCTTGTGCATGGAAGTGCCGATCTGTTGCATTCTCTCGGGATAATACTGGGCGATGTGCCGAGCGCCGTGTTTTTCCAGCGAGCTCATGCCCAGTTCCGATTCGGCCAGGGCGGCGGCCTCCTCGAAGTCTTCCGATCCGAGCATTTCGATCAGGCTGTTGATCACCTCGAGATGCTTGCGCATGTTCCCGAGCAGGTGGTGCTGCATGGGTTCGGGCAGCTTCACCCGTTCGCGCAGATCCTCTTCCATCGATAGCGCCGGAATGGCCGTCAGGGCGATCAGACCGGCGAGCAGCAAGGGCAGGGATGTTTTCATGATGTTGTCTCCTTGGGTGGTCAGAAGTAGTCCCATTTCTGCCAGCCATGCTGGCGGATCATGTTGCGCAGGATGTCGACATAGTCCTTGCCCTTGGCAGAATACCGGTCGAGGCCCTCGGCGAGCAAGGGACCGTTGAGGGTTTCGCCGCGCAGACGCTGCCGGTAGCGCAACTCGCGCAGCTTGCGGTAGGCAGGCTGGGTATTCAGCAGATGCATGTAGTAGCGCAGGGATTCCCCGGCATCGGAGAACTTGCGCACATAGTGTTTCTTGCCGCTCTCGCGGGCCAGGGGTAGTACGCCCTTGCCCGGGTCGTAGGTCCAGATGCCGAACAGATTGTTGGCGATGCGGGTGAAGCGGGACTGGCCCCAGGCGCTCTCCAGGGCGGCCTGGGCCAGCGCCAGGGACGGCGGAATGGCATCGACCCGCTTGACCAACTCGATGCGCGCATCGGGATCGCTGATCGGGTCCTTTTCCAACTTGTATTCGCGGGCCAGCCGCTCCAGCCAGAGTGCGGCTTCCACATCGAGCCGGTAACCGGCGTTGAGGTAGTTGATCAGGCGCCAGAGGTACTGGCGCTGGGTGGTCAGGCGTTCGTCCTCTTCGAGGATGAAAGGCAGCAGCCATTCCACGAAGCGGGTTTTCTTGTCCTTTTTCTCGCTGGCCGGGGCGGGTCGGGTGCGTAGACCGGGGCCGCCGGCCAGGACGGATAGCCGGCATACTGGGCCGAGGCGAACAG
>WGBK01000236.1 GCA_015494335.1 Gammaproteobacteria bacterium
CCTGTCGGAGCTGTCCGAGCCGATCGAGATCCGCCCGCTGCCGGGCCTCGCGGTGATCCGCGACCTGATCGTGGACATGGAGCAGTTCTACAAGCAATACCGCACGGTCAAGCCCTACCTGATCGGTTCCGAACCGGAACCCGAGGTCGAGCGCCTGCAGACGCCGCAGGAGCGGGACCGCCTCGACGGCCTCTACGAATGCATCCTCTGTGGCTGCTGCTCCACCGCCTGTCCGTCCTTCTGGTGGAATCCGGACAAGTTCCTCGGGCCGGCGGCGCTGCTGCAGGCCGCCCGCTTCATCGAGGACAGCCGCGACGAAGCCACGCTGGATCGGCTCGAGCAACTCGATGACGCCTACAAGCTCTACCGCTGTCACACCATCATGAACTGCGTCCAGGTCTGCCCGAAGGAACTCAACCCGACCCGCGCCATTGGCAAGATCAAGGAACGCCTGGTGCAGAAGAAGCTGTGACCGAGGGCGCGGACGCGGAGCCGGGCGAGGTCAGCCTGTCCGAACTCCAGTGGCGCTGCCGCCGCGGCATGCTCGAGCTGGATGTGTTCCTGCAGCGGTTCCTGAAAGTCGGCTATGCCGAACTGGATGCACCACAGCGCGAAGTCTTCTTCGAACTGCTGGAGTACCCGGATCAGGAACTGCTCGAGCTGCTGCTGGGCCAGATCCACGCCCTGGAACCCGCTCACAACGACATGGCCGAGCGCATTCGCAGCGCGGCTTCGGCACACAACGAACTCTCTTAAGAGCCTGTCGGACTTAGGGGTTCGTAGCGAGGCGAGTGGGAAAGTGAGGGCAGTTTTTCGATCTTTTAAGGCGCATAGTGGTTCTACGCAACGATAAAGATCGGAAAAATGCACCGCTTTCCCATCGCCGCAGTAGAATCACCCTGAGTCTGACAGGCTCTTAATCCCTTCACAGCCTCGGGCTGAGCCGCGGCGACCTTGCTGCTACAATCGGCCCATGAACGCAAGCGCCCAGGCCCTCGAAGAAGAACAGGAGCAGCAACGACTGGCCCCGCTGTACCTGGCCGGCCTGCGTCAACGCTTCAAGAACCTGATCAACCGCCTGACCACGGGCGGCGACATGCTGCGCCAGCTCGAGGGCCAGCCGGATGCCGCCGACCTGGCCTTTCTGATGAGTTATGTGCAGGCCTGGCACTGGCTGCGCAACCAGGTGCCGGAACCCTGGCGCGGTCCGATGCTGTCGGCCTTCAAGGGGTCGGCGCGGGCTTTCCTGATGGAACTGCTGGAACACAGCGCCACGGCCGAGGATTTTGTGCTCGGCTATATCGACTACTGGCGTTCGCGCCCAGAGGGCGGGCTGGTGCAACAACAGCAGCTGCTCCGTCTGCTGCAATCCGCCGGCAGCGAAGAAGCGCTGCTGCAGCGGGTGATGACCCTGTGGCAGGGGCTGGGGCTGTATCCGGCGCCGGACAAGAAGATCTATGTCGAGATCGCGCGCGAGGAGCGCAATCGCTACGACGAGATGCTCGGCCCCGAGGATCGCGAGCGTCTGGCCCTGGTCGATGAACTGCCGGATGTACCGGGCAAGCCCGCCTTCGACAAGCTCGGCATGATCCCGCACATGGGCTGTCCGCAGACCTGCCGGCACTGCATGTTCATCTTCCGCCCCTTCGTCAAGGGCAAGGAGCGCGCCGGAGAACTCTACCGGCAGGTCGACGAGCTGACCGAAAGCCTGCTTTTTACCGGCGGCGATCTCACCCGTCACATGGAACACTTCTACCGCGCCATCCGCGAGATGCGACGCATCCGAAACTTCGCGATCCTGCTCAACGGGGATTTTGCCGACAGCCCGAAGGCCGTGCGCGAGCTGCTCGGCGAGATGGTGCGGGCCCTGCGCGCCCGACCGGCGGGCTGGCCCAAGGCCGGGGTGTTGCTGCAGATCAGCTTCGACGAATTCCACCAGGAAGTGATGCTCGACAAGCACGGACGGCTGAAGGAGCGCATCCCGGTACGCAAGATCGCCAACATCGTCGAACAGGCGCCCAAGTTCCCGGCCGTACAGTTGGCGCTGCTGCACAAGCAGAACGCCCTGAACTTCTCCATGGACCTGTTCCAGAAGGGCGTGTTCGCGCGCCTCGCCGCCGAACTCGGGCAACGCGGGCACCGGGTCCAGGTGCTTTCCAGTGCGCCCGCCGAGCGCCTCAAGGCCCATCCGCTGACCGGAGAGCGGGGCAGGGTGGTCAAGGATGCCACCTTCGTACTGGCCAAGTACCCGGATTCCCCGATCCTGCTGACCAGCTCCACCATCGACAGCTACGGGCGCGCCGAGCTGCTGGAACCGGGCGAGGCGGTACAGGAACGTGACTACCTGGCCGAGGTGCTGGAGCGCGGTTGCTCGCCGGGGCAGGGCTTCGATACCGACCTGATGTTCTGGTTCAACGGCTGGGCGACCCTGTTTTCTGCGGTGCATGTCTGCCTCGGCAATGTCTACGACGGGGGCATGGAGCGCGTGCTGGCGCGCCAGCGCAAGGATCCCTTGTGTCACGCCCTGGCCGATTTCGATACCCGGCTGCTCGATTTCTATGCCGAGATCAACGACGACCTGCCACGCCTGGTCGAACAGGCCTCCAGCCCGCATCAGCTGTTTCACAAGGTTACCGAGGATGCGGCCATGCGGTTGCACATGACCCGGCGCCTGCTCTCGACCTGAGCCTTGGAAGATCGCCCCTCTCAAGACCTGTTTCATCTGCGTCCATCGGCCTGGCTGAACCGGCTCGAGTATCTGTTTCTCCTTGCCGTGCTGGCACTACTCTGGTTCGCCTACGATGGCTTCTGGGCCCTTGGTGGCTCGCTGCTGATTTTGCTGCTGGCCCTGCGCTGGCGTGTCTCCGGGCAGTTGCTGCTGCCTCATCGAATGAAGGGGGCGCTGCAACTTCGTGACAAGCCGTCGCGACTGGTCTGCTATGCTTGCAGTTTCGACGACGGGCTCGAGGCCTGGCCGCTACGGGAACTGCGGCTGC
>WGBK01000237.1 GCA_015494335.1 Gammaproteobacteria bacterium
GCCGAAGCCATCGTCAACAGCCTCGCCGACCTGCACGAGGGCGCGCCGGTGGTGCATGAGGATCACGGCATCGGTCGCTACCTCGGACTCAAGACCCTGACCGTCGGCGGCGTGGAAACCGAGTTCCTGACCATACAATACGCCAACGACGACAAGCTCTATGTACCGGTGTCTTCCCTGCACCTGATCACCCGCTACACGGGGGCTTCCGAGGAACGGGTACCGCTGCACCGCCTCGGCAACGACCAGTGGCAGAAGGTCCGCCGCAAGGCGCAACAGAAGATCCGCGATGTCGCGGCCGAACTGCTGGAGATTCACGCCAAGCGCGCCGCGCTGCAGGGCTTCGCCTTCCCGCTCAACGAAGACGAGTACCAGCAGTTTGCCAGCGACTTCCCGTTCGAGGAAACACCGGACCAGGAACAGGCGATCCAGGCGGTGATCGACGACATGACCTCGCCCCGTCCGATGGATCGCATCGTCTGCGGCGATGTCGGCTTCGGCAAGACCGAGGTCAGCATGCGCGCCGCCTTCATCGCCGCCAATGCCGGCAAGCAGGTGGTGATGCTGGCACCGACAACCCTGCTCGCCCAGCAGCATTACCAGAACTACCTCGATCGTTTCGCCGACTGGCCTTTTCGTATCGCCCTGCTGACCCGCTTCACCCACACCGCCGAGCTCAAGGAAACCCTGCACCGCATCGAGAACGGGCTGGTGGATATCGTCATCGGCACGCACAAGCTGCTGTCGGACCAGATCAAGTACCGCGACCTCGGCCTCGTCATCATTGACGAGGAGCATCGCTTCGGCGTGCGCCACAAGGAAAAACTGAAATCCCTGCGCGCCCAGGTGGACCTGCTGACCCTGACCGCAACGCCGATACCGCGCACCCTCAACATGTCCCTGGCCGGCATGCGCGACCTGTCGATCATCGCCACGGCGCCGATGCAGCGCCACGCCATCAAGACCTTCGTCACCCGCTGGAACGACGACCTGATCGTCGAGGGCTGCCAGCGCGAGCTCAAGCGCGGCGGCCAGATCTATTTCCTGCACAACGAGGTCAAGAGCATCGAGAAAACCGCCGCCGAGCTGCAGGAACTGCTGCCCGAAGCGCGCATCGGCATCGCGCACGGGCAGATGAAGGAAAAGGAACTGGAACAGGTGATGCTGGATTTCTACCACCATCGCGTCAACCTGCTGGTATGCACGACCATCATCGAAAGCGGCATCGATGTGCCCACCGCCAACACCATCTTCATCAACCGCGCCGACAAGCTCGGCCTGGCCCAGTTGCACCAGATCCGCGGGCGCGTCGGACGCTCCCACCACCGCGCCTTCGCCTACCTGATCACGCCGCCGCCGCGTTCGATGACGCCGGACGCGCGCAAGCGGCTCGAAGCCATCGAATCGCTGGAGGATCTCGGCGTCGGCTTCACCCTGGCCACCCACGACCTGGAGATCCGCGGCGCCGGCGAACTGCTCGGCGAGGACCAGAGCGGGCAGATCGCCGAGATCGGATTCACCCTCTATTCCGAGCTGCTTGAACGGGCGGTGACCTCGCTCAAGGAAGGCCGCGAGCTGGATTTCGACCAGCCGCTGATGCGCGCTTCGGAAATCGACTTCCATGCCCCGGCCCTGATTCCGTCGGACTACATCCCGGATGTGCACCACCGCCTGATCGAATACAAGCGCATCGCCAACGCCGCCAGCGAGGAAGAATTGCGCGAACTGAAAATGGAAATGATCGATCGCTTCGGGCTGCTGCCGGAACCGCTGAAGAACCTGTTCGCGATCAGCGAGATCAAGCTGATCACCCGCGACATCGGGCTGCAGAAGATTGATTTCGGGCCGGGATCAGGCAAAATGGTTTTCACCGAGAAGCCGAATATCGACCCCATGAGGATCATCCAGTTGATACAGACCCGCCCGCAGGACTACCGCTTCGACGGCAAGCAGACCTTGAGCGTGGAAAACCTCGACGAGGAACTGGAAGCCCGTTTTGGACAGCTGCGCAAGCTGCTGCATAAGCTCACTGCCAACGATTGAGCGCCGACACCCGATCATGCCCCGATTTCTCAACCGCTATCTCCTGCTCTGGCTCTCATTGCTGCTGACCGGTCTTTCCAGCAGTACCAGCGCAGACATCAGCAACGAAGCCAAACCCGACCGCATCTACGACGTCGAGGTCATCCTGTTCCGCAACGAGGCCGTGCCTCGCGGGCGCGAAACGGTACTGCCGACCCCCTCGCCGGAACTGCCCGAGGGAAGCTTCGATTTCACCAACCCCTCCTCCACTGCCGAAGCAGCCAAGGCGGGGTTTCTGCCGCTTGCGGATGAGCAGTTGCAACTGCAGGCCGAACGCAAGCGCCTCGACCAATCCCGACGCTATCGGGTACTGCTCCATTTCGGCTGGCGACAACCCGGCCTGGCTGAAAAGGACGCCCGCGCCATCCGTGTGCGCGGCGGTCGCTTCTACGACGACAGCTATGCTTCCATCGACGAAGCCCTGCGCAGCAATCCGGAACCAAACGACGAAGGCGGGGCCAGGCCTCAGCAAGGGCTGTTCGAACTGGAAGGCTGGATTCGCGTCAGCCTGTCCCGCTACCTGCATACCGAGGCCAACCTGGTGCTGCGTGAACCGGCCAGCGAGGAACAACGCATGCAGAGCCGCGACAGCCTGCAGACCACCGCCCTCGATGACCTGCGACAGAAACTGCTGATCAACTATCCGCTCAAGGAAAAACGGCGCATGCGCAGCAAGCGCCTGCACTACCTGGACCACCCGGAATACGGCATGCTGGTGCTGATCACCCCCTATCAGGCACCGGCCGAAAAACCCGCAACTCCCAACGACGAAACCGCAGCGTCAGCAGCCGCTCAGTAACCCCCGCCGGCGCCGTCCGGCCCACCGAACAGCGAATCCTCGACGAAGGGCGGCTTGCGGCCCACCAGTTCCTCTATCAACTCCAGCTCCGCGTCCGTGTGGTCGATGACTGGCGCGGACTGGAACAGGGCACCCGAGTCGCCGGCCAGGATGTACCAGGGCTGATCGTGATAGCGGGTACGCACGTCCTTCTGCTGGGTCGGATCGGCCAGGGCCTGGATCTGCGTATGCCCATAGCAGGTGCAGACATAGGATCGCTGCGCCTCCGACTCGATATAGATGCCGGTGCCGCGAATGCCGATGGTGGCCGTAGCGGTACGTATGTTGCGCTGGCTGTTGGTCTTGCCGAACACCGAGAGCAGGCGTCCGGTAAGCATGCGCAAGCCGCGGATCAGCGATCCCTCGCCCTGCAGCTGCAGTTCACTGTTGCTGCGCAGCAGGAAGGCATCGGCGCCCACCACGAAAATGATACGGCTGGCGTCGCCGGTGCGGATGTGCGAACTGGCCGTTATCGGCGTGTTCAGGCTGGCCCGCAGGCCATCGACCAGCACCTCGCCGGAGAGCTTGTAGATCGAGCGCCCCGGCGGCAGTTTCGGCGGAATCGAGCCCAGGGCCCGTGCGGATTGCGTCGGCAGCATAACCAGTCCCGCGCCGGCAATTCCGAGGCGCAACAGGTTGCGCAGCAGTTTTCTTCGTTGTCCTTCCTGATCCATGATGCCTCTCCGGTCTCGGTTTTCGACAGCATACGCCCATTTCACCGCCGCGGTTAATCCCCTGTTCATGTGGTCGCTGTTCCAATCGCTCGGCCGGTGGATCGGGCACTCCGTCGCCGATCTGCGGCAACGGCTGGTCCATAATGCTAAGATGTCCGCCGTTTGTGAATTCGATCACAGTTCAACCCAACCCAAGACCCCGTCGCCGACATGACCGTTACACGCCTTCCGCTCCTGTTCCTGCTACTGACCCTGAGCCAGTCCCTGCTCGCCGAAACCCGCTATGTGACCGACCAGTTCGAGATCACCCTGCGCAGTGGCGCCAGCACCTCCAACAGCATCCTCAAGATGCTCAAGTCTGGCCAGCCGGTCACCGTCATTGAGGACGACATCGCCAGCAAGTACACGCTGGTTCAGACGCCCGACGGCAAGCAGGGCTATGTGCTCACCCGCTACCTGGACCGCCAGCCCTCGGCCCGCGAACGCTTAGCAGCCCTGCAGAAGAAAACCGAGAAGCTGCAGAAGACCATCGGCGAGCTGCGCAAGGAATTGTCCCAGTCCCGCAACAGCCTGCAATCGGACAGCCAGACCATCAGTCAGTTGAAGCGAGAGCTGAAGGCTACCCAGGACGAACTGGATAGCCTAAAGGAAGCGACCCGCGATACGGTTCAGGTGATCGAACAGAATCGCACCTTGCAGCAGCGCATTACCCGGCTCGAATCGGAGAAGCAGGTGTTGGAGGAGGAAAACCGGAACTACAAGGACAGCACCGCCATGGACTGGTTCGTGCGCGGGGCCGGTGTCTCGCTGCTGGCCTTTTTCATCGGTATACTGGTGACGCGCATTCGCTGGCGCAAGCGGGATTCCTGGGGTGATTTCCGCTGATCCTCCAGCGACCCCGCTGACGATTTTCGAATTCAGTACCAGGAGACAGACATGGCTCGAACCCCTTCCACGATGCTGGAGCTCGATACTCCGGCCCCCGATTTTTCCCTGCCCTCCCCCGTCAGCGGCAAAACGGTTTCCCTGGCCGACTTTGCCGGCAAGCCGTTGCTGGTGGTGTTCGCCTGCAACCACTGCCCCTATGTATTGCACATCCTGCGCGAATTCGTCGATTTCGCCGAGGAATATGGCCGCAAGGGGCTCGGCATCGTCATGATCAATGCCAACGATGTCGACAACTACCCGGACGACAGCCCCGAGAAGATGATCGAGATCGCCAGGCAATACGGCTTCGACTTCCCCTATCTCTACGACGAGAACCAGCAGACGGCGCAGGCCTACCAGGCCGCCTGTACCCCCGACTTCTTCCTCTTCGACGACCGCCACCGCCTCTACTACCGTGGCCAGTTCGACGGATCGCGTCCGGGCAACGACGAACCGGTCACCGGGACCGACCTGCGCGCGGCGGCCGATGCTCTGCTCGCCGGTCAGCCCGCGCCCGAGCCGCAGATACCGAGCCTCGGCTGCAACATCAAGTGGAAACCGGGCAACGAACCAGATTATTTCAACGCTTGATGCGGCGCAGGGTTTTCTCGCTCCACAGCTTCGCGCCGAGCCTGCGATTCCATTCATAGGCCTCGCGCGGCACCCAGGCCAGGGACTCGGCCTGGACCGACCCGTCGGGCGCAAACAGCTTGACGCTCCAGAAGGTCCACAGTAACTGACCCGGCCCTCTGTCCGGCAGGGACTGCCAGTTCTTCTGCAGGCGTTTCACCAGGCGGCCACCCAGAAAATACTCGGACTGGTACTCGGCGCCGCTGTCGGCGTCGATCAGGCGCAGGCGCCGGTCGTAGCGCGGGCTCGGCTTGCGCGGACGGCTTTCCACCCACAGCAGTCGCTTGCCTCTCAAACCGCACCAGGGTTCCAGCCGGGTCTTGAGCCGCGAGGCAGCCCAGCGACCAATATCGACGGCATCCTCCAGGCACTCGGGAAACGCCCCTGCCTGCACGCGCCGGTGGGTCTCGTCCTCGGGACGGCGCAGGTAGAGATCGCCGTAGGTCAGGTGGGAGCCGCCCCAGATATCATTCGGGTCCGGTTCGGAAAAGCGGCGTACCTTGCGCAGCGCGGGCAACCACATGCGGATCTGCATCGGCCGGTCCGGACCGTAATCGTCGACCAGGATGCCGCTGCCGCGCAGCTTGCCGGACTTGAAAATGACCAGGTCCTGGGCCTCGAGCTTGGGATTGGCGGGCTTCAGGTTGATCAGGCGCTCGCTGTCGATACGCATGGAGGATCGCGGGCCACGACTCAGCAACACCATGTCCGGCTTGTTCCGGTAGCCGATCAGCAGTTGCTCGAAACCGCGAAAATGATCGACCGACCAGCTGCGCTCCATCAACTCCTGCAGGGCATCGTCCTGCGGCTCCTGCGCCGACCCGACCAGGGATGGCAGGAGCAGGAAAACCGGCACCCAGCGGATCATTTCGGAGGCTCCAGTTCCTCGCCGTCGGACAGGTCGATGCCGTCGAGAAGCTCGTCGATCTCGTCATCCCCTTCGATGGCCAGATCTTCCGTCAGGGTCTGCATTTTCTCTCCGGCGGTGGCGGCAGGGTCTTCGAAGTCCGGTGCCGGCAATACTTCGTCATCATCAATGCCCTCCTCCACGGTTTCCTCCGCGGGTTGCGGGGGCGGCTCGTCCGCGGCCGGCGGAGCCTGCTCGACCGGAGCCTCCGGCGTGACCATGGACACTTCGCCGGTCGACTCGCCTTCCAGGATCTCCGTCACCTTTTCCGGGTCCACCTCATCCGGATTGACCACCTTTTCCACCACTTCCGATTGTTCCAGCTCGTTGTCCTTGCCGCCGCCGAACATGTTGCCGAACTCGGCGATCATGTTCGACATGGTGGTCTTGGTGATCTTCAATTCCTCTTCCAGGGCCTGCCGCGAGCGTTCCAGC
>WGBK01000238.1 GCA_015494335.1 Gammaproteobacteria bacterium
CCGTGGTCGCGCTCCAGCATCTCGAACCAGGCCAGCATGTGATGACCGAAGGTGATCGGCTGGGCCACCTGCAGGTGGGTGAAGCCGGGCAGGATGGTTTCGGCATGGCGTTCGGCCAGGTCCAGCAGGCCACGCTGGAAATCGCGGATCAGCGCCTGGCAATGGCCGATCTCGCGGCGCAGGTAGAGACGGATGTCGGTGGCGATCTGGTCGTTGCGCGAGCGTCCGGTGTGCAGCTTCTTGCCGGCATCGCCGATCAGCTGTGTCAGGCGCGCCTCGATGTTCATGTGCACGTCTTCCAGCTCCACCGACCAGGGGAAGTCGCCGCGGGCGATCTCGCTGCTGATCTGGGCCAGCCCCCGTTCGATGGACAGTCGCTCGTCCTCGTCGAGCACGCCGATGCGCTGCAGCATTCGCGCATGGGCCAGGGAGCCTTCGATATCGACATCGGCCAGGCGCCGGTCGAAGTCCACGGAGGCGGTAAAGGCTTGCACGAAGGCATCGGTGGGTTCCTGGAATCGACCGCCCCACATGCGGTCGTCGCTGTCTTTCGGTTTCTGGCTCATGGTCATTGTTCCGGGTTGCTGGATGCGGACTGCCGCTGGTGGCCGATTCCGCCGCGTTCATCCGGCATTGGGCACGCCCCGTCGGATGGATCGTGTATGCTTGCATCGACCGTGCAGTGACACAAGAGATTCGATGAAAAAAATTCCGCCCCCGGTCGAAAGCGATCTCGATGACTGCTACCTGCCGGACTTCTGCCATGCCGAGAACATTCTCAAGCTGGTGCTGGTGCTGGAACTGGTGGCCATCGTGCTGACCCTGGCCGGCGCGCCGCGCAGCGACAATCTGTTCATCGAGCTGGCGCTGCTTTCGATGTTCGTGCAATGGATCGGCCTCGGCAGCGCCGGGCTTTTGTGCCTGCTGCGCCGCTATCACCGCCTGGGCGGCGCGGTACGGGCCACCGCCATCAGCCTCGGCGTGGTCGCGCTGATGACGCTGCTGATGTCCTGGGCCGGCTGGGAGCTGGAGCAACAGTTCCGTTTCGGCTATTTCCGCCACCTGTCGCTGGGAGTGATCCTGCTGCAACATCTGGCCATTGCGATGATTCTCTACGGCCTGGCATTGCGCTATTTCTATGTGCACTACCGCAGCCAGCAGATCCTGGAAGCGGAAGCCCGGGCGCGGCTGCAGGCGCTGCAGGCGCGTATCCGGCCGCATTTCCTGTTCAACAGCCTCAATACCATCGCCAGCCTGACCCACGATGAACCGGATCTGGCCGAGGAAGCGATCGAAAACCTCTCCGACCTGTTCCGCGCCAGCCTGCGCGCCGACAGCCAGGTCAGCCTCGACAGCGAGATTGCGCTGACGCGGCAGTACATCGACCTCGAACGACTGCGCCTCGACGACCGTCTGCGCGTGGAATGGGTGATCAAGGCCAACCTGGACCGCTTCAGCCTGCCGGCGCTGACCCTGCAACCGCTGGTGGAGAATGCCATCTACCACGGCATCGAGCCGCTGGCCGAAGGCGGCGAGCTGCGCATCGAGCTGCGCGAATCCCGCGACCGGCTGGGAATCCGCATCAGCAATCCGCTGCCGCCGGAGCGCAGCCCGAACCGGAAAGGCAACCGCATGGCGCTCGAAAACATCCGCGAAAGGCTCGATCTGGCCTTCTCCGGACGGGCAAAAATCGAACATCTGGAAGAAAATGGTCTATATACGGTAAGCATCCGCGTGCCATTGATGGCCGCGGAGTGAGGGAATCAAAACTACAGGTTCAGTGACGATGAAGATACTCATAGTGGACGATGAGAAGCCGGCCCGGGACCGGCTCAAGCGATTGATCGGACGACTCCCGGAACACCAGGCCATCGGTGAGGCGCGCAACGGGGCAGAAGCGGTGCAACAGGCCCACGCGCTGGAGCCGGACCTGATCCTGATGGACATTCGCATGCCGGGCATGGACGGCATCGAGGCCGCGCGGCAACTGCTGGAGCAGGAACAACCGCCGGCGATCGTCTTTACCACGGCCTTTTCCGACCACGCGCTCGAGGCCTTCGAGGCCCGCGCCGTCGATTACCTGCTCAAGCCCGTCAAACTCGACCGCCTGGAAAAGACCCTCGACGAATGCCAGCGCCTGAACCGCGCCCAGCTGCGCAACTCGGTGGGCGAACTCGAAGAGCAAGAAGCCCGGCAACACATCTGCGCCCGCGTGCGCGGCAACCTGGTGCTGGTCCCCCTCGAAGACATCTACTACTTCCAGGCCGAGCAGAAATACGTCACGGTGCGCCACAAGGACGGTGAACTGCTGATCGAAGAACCCCTCAAGGCCCTGGAGCAGGAATTTCACCGCGACTTCTACCGCATCCACCGCAATGCCCTGGTCCGCCTCGACAAGATCGCCGGCATGCGCAACCAGCAGGACGCCCACCAGGTGTTCTTCCACGACATCGACGACCTGCTCGACATCTCGCGAAGGCATCTGCCGGGTGTGCGGAAGATACTCAAATCGCTTTAATACCCTAGCCTGAAGATTGATCGTAGGGAGAACGGAGTAGCGAGAGCCGACGAACAGTCGCATCTCCTCGGCATGATCCAATGCCCCTTCCTGATATCGCCTTTATAAAAAATAAAAATCTCCCCGCTTTGTGCGACCACAAGCTAAGGCTGTAGTTGCCAGAAAGGGGATAAGCCTGATATAACCGCTATAAACAAAAGGGAAAGGGAAGGAATGACAACAACAAGCCCGCCAGAATCCATTCGGTCAGGAAAGATCGGCAGTTTTTATCCCAGAGATCGACTAAGAAAGCCACTTATCCACAGGGCGCTGTGGATAAGTATGCGTTCGCGCACAAAATAGCACGATAGGCAGCGCGCAGTCTATCGTGCTATTTTGTGCGCGCTGTCTATTTAACTGTTAAGTGATAAGAAAGAAGAGGAAAAATGGCACAGGTCGTATCAATGATAAATATGAAAGG